>CAKQNH010000051.1 GCA_934255105.1 uncultured Pirellulaceae bacterium | reverse complement strand
ATCATACTGCTTCCAGGTCTGACCCATGTCGGGTGAGAAGACGATGCCAGTGGCATACGTCGATGCTGGCGCGCAGTGCCCTGCCACAATCACACCGTCTTGAATAATCATGTTGGCCACTTCAAACTCCGGGTTGAACAGTAGCGTGTGTTTGGCTGGATCGACCAAATCCGCAGGCGTACAACGAAAGACGCCACGATCGTAGGCCTCGTCGGAGCGTTTCGGACCATTGGCGTCGGCGGCCCAATAGAGTTGCCCATCGACAAAGTTAATCCCGCCCGATTTATAGCGCGAATTGGAGTTGACCGAAATCAACGCCTGCCAATCCCACGCGTCGCTACGAGCATCGTAGGTGCCACGCAACCAATGGCACTCGTGCCCGAAACCGCGATCAATGTCACCTGTGCAAGCGTAGAAAGCGCGTTCGAGTGGATGATAGACCACGGCATGGATGTGGCGGCAGATGCGCGAGTTAGAGGCATCGCCCAAATAGTTGGCTGGCTCTGCCCCCGCCTGTTGGAACCGCGGGTTCTGCCCGAAGGAATAGGCGATTTTCACCGTCTCCCCTTGATCGGTCGAGTAGTAGATGTTGACCGGCACCGGTCCTCCCATCACATTGCAATAGTTACCCCAGACCAACATTTCCTCGCCATCGATATCCCACGTGTGGATACCATCGAGCGGATGAAAATACCAACCAGGCTCGTCAGCTTTCAACGGTGTATGCGGACGGTAATCCTTTCCGTGCTGATCCTTTACGATTACCTCGCGATGCGACGCGAGATTATCTTTGCTCAGAAAAAGTTTTTCGCGAGTGGCCCACAGGATATTGCCATTGCCCAGCAGACAACTGAAGGTGATATTCTCCGCTTCGGGAAACGGAGCACTGTAAGCCCAGGTTTGTCCGCAGTCTTCTGACAGGAAGACCTTTCCATCGCCGAAGCCGAACGCTTTGTTGTCGCGTTGGGTATCGATGTAAGGTCCCTCTGGGGCTAGTCGACACCAGAAGTGTTCGGTTTCGCGCGTGGCTGCAGCATGCAGCAGGCGCGAATTGCACAGGCTGCCTACGGCCGCCACAGAGGCAGCCGTCCCCAGAAACTGGCGACGATGGAGTAGTTGTTGTCGAGTAATCATGCTCGGGTCTCCGAAAGAAAAATGCACAGGTGAGATTCGTCACAACTCGCGGCAGCGGCCATTGCTGCAGAGCAGTGGCCATTGCTGCAGAATTGATCGGAACGTAAGTAGGTCAAGTCGGAAAACCCGACGCGCGACTGGGCAGCCTATTGCCGCAGTAGCCAGCTAGGCAATGCTCTACTCGCCAGCCGTGCTAGTATAACAAACCTGCGTGTGCCCTTGGGAATCCAAGTGCGCATGACGCCGACACTTGCCTATGTGAAGGTCGCTGATGACCATATCGGCCAACTCTAGCTACCACCCACGTGATTAGTCTTTTGCGGGTGCTTACGAAAAACTGGACAATACTGGACAATTACGCTTGACATTAGCGCATATGTGTTTTCAAATAGAGCATGCAGGCACCGCTCAGCAGTTGTTAGTCGAAGTCGCCAAGGCTTTGGCCGCCAACCTGAAAAAACCAAGTGGCTCGGCCAAACCCGCTACAGTCGACCGTGAGATCCGCACGCCATAGATGCTCAGCGGCCTTGCACTACCCTCCCACCTTTATCCCACCCCACTACCATCCCCTACCGCTGTGTCCCTGTTAGGGATTGCGGCTGTGTCCCTGTTTGGGATCGCGGGAACTATCGACTTCTAAATGGTTTCTCTGCAACGAGGTTTGTTTCGATGACGATCCGAGTGCTTTCACAACTAGCGTTTGTATTCCTGGTCGCGAATATTGCTGTGGTCCGTGGTGGCGACAACCAGGGTCAGCCAGCCGCACCGGCGCAGACGCAAGTCGTCACTACAGATGCGGAGGCGAGTGCGAGAGCCGCCTACGATGCAGCCGTGACGGCGGCGAAGGAAGCGGAGACGGCAGTCGGCCCGTTGCAAGCTGAGGCAAGCAGAGCAGACACTGCATATGCGGACGCGCGGAAGGTAGCCAACGACAAACGCCAACGAGCCACACGCGCCAGCAATCTTGCGAGCGAACCGGGCGTCAAAGAGTTGCAGCAGGCGCAGGCGGCAGTCCCCGCTGCAATCGCCGCGTTGGAGAAAGCCACCCAGGCTAAGCCTCCTTTGGACGCTGCCTTGGCCACCGCGAAAGAGGCCGCATTGCCGTTGCAGAATACATATGACGCAGCAGAAAAGGCAGCTCGTGAGGCAGAGGCTATCGCCAAGAACGCCTTCGATGCGGCCAATCAACTAGCCGCCGACGCCAAGGCGGCGGCGAGCCAAGCGGCCGCAAAACGCCGAGCGGCCGATGCTGCGAAAACCGCTCTCTCTCAGGCGCAGCGAATCCAACAGCAAGCCCAAATTCGCGCCGCGGCCATCGCTCAAGAATTGGCCGAGCTAACGGCCGGAAAGACTGCGGGCGATTCGCAAAAACTGCCGGACGCGGCAGCCCAGCCACTGGACAAGCTAACGCTGAAAAAGAAAATGGCTGACGACATGCTGGCCAATACCACCAGCAAGTTGGCCAATGCCGAGGCGACTGCAGCGGCGGCGGAGCAGGCGGCACAGGAATCTGCCAAGCTCGCACAGGAAAAGGAACAAGCGGTCGCGCTCGCAACCGCTCAGCGAAAGGCAGTCGCTGACACCGCCGCCGCGCTGGCTCAAGCAAAGCCGGCGGAAGTCGAAGCCGCAACCGCAGCGCACAAGCAGGCCTTGGACGCAGCCGGAAAGCTTGTCGAACTCGACGCTGCCAGCAGCGCCGCAGCACGTGATGCCGCTACCAAGCGAGACGCCGCCACGGTCGCTAAGGCAGCTCTCGATCCGGTGCAGAAGACTCTGGAGCAGGCTAGGAATCAGGCGAATGCGGCTGCCCAAACGCTCGCTCGAGCCGAAGCCCAGAAGAAGACAGCCGAAGAGGGGCTGGCGGATCTGGAAGCGCAAATCGCCGCAGCGAAAATATCACACGTCGCAGACGAAGCGGCGGCCGTCGCGGCGGAAGCTGCCGCGCTGCCGTTGCAAGCCGAGGCGGATCGAACCCGTGCGGCCCATAATGAGGCGGTGAAAGTCGCGTTCGACAAACGCGCCTTGGCTGATCAGGCCAAAACGGCGCTGTATCGAATCGTGGCCAGCGGCAACGTGGCAACGGTGATGGAAAGCGCCGAACCACCACAGCCCGCCGGAAAGATCGACGAGATTGTCTTTGCAAAACTAAAGTCTTTGGGAATCCAACCGAAGCTCTGCTCAGACGCTGTGTTTATCCGCCGGGCTTATCTCGACCTAACCGGCACTCTCCCGTCGGCGGAAGCGGCGCGCGCATTCATCCAGGACACAAACCAGAACAAACGCGTCGCGTTGATAGATCGACTGCTCGACCAGACAGCACATGTTCATTACTGGACGATGAAATGGTGTGATGTCCTGCGAGTCAAGGCGGAGTTCCCCGTCAAGCTCTGGCCAAACGCGGCACAGGCCTATCATCGCTGGGTGTGGGAATCGATCGCCCGCAACAAAGCTTACGATCAATTCGCCCGCGAGCTGCTCACATCCAGCGGTAGCAACTACCGGGTCGGAGCGGTCAATTTCTACCGCGCCATCCAAGACAATACCGCTGCTGACATCGCGTCGTCGGTCGGCCAGGTGTTGATGGGTACACGCGTCGACTTCTGGCCTGAAGATCGCCGCACGAACATGCAGGCTTTCTTTTCGCAGGTTGGTTACAAGCCCACCAGCGAGTGGAAGGAAGAGATCGTTTTTTGGGATCCACTCCACTCGACCTCGGTGCCCGGCAGCACCGCTCTGGGAATCGACAACATTGCAAAATCAATCACTGCGACCAACCAAATTGCGCAGACGTTGGTTGAGCCGCTGACTGAAAATGGACCGCTCGCGGTCGTCTTTCCAGACGGTAGCCAGGCAACGATCCCGCCCGATCGCGATCCGCGCCAAGCATTTGCCGATTGGCTGATTCGGACGGAGAACCCATGGTTTACCAAATCGATTGTCAATCGTACCTGGGCTTGGGTGATGGGCCGAGGCATCGTCCATGAAGCGGACGACATTCGCGAAGACAATCCCGCCAGCATGCCTGAGTTGCTGAGCTACCTGGAGCAGGATTTAATCGCGCACGGCTACGACATCAAGCACCTCAAGCGACAGATCTTCACATCGACAACCTATCAGTTTTCGTCGATTCCAAGAGTTGAAACACCTGAAGCGATTGCCAATTTCGCCAGCTATCCACTCAGGAGAATCGAAGCCGAAGTGCTGATCGATGCTGTGAACGCCATCACGGGGAGCTCCGACCTGTACACCAGTGCCGTGCCGGAACCGTTCACCTATATCCCCAAGCAAATGACGGCCGTGGCCTTGGCCGACGGCAGCGTCACCAGTTCCTTCCTAACCTTGTTTGGGCGTTCGGCGCGAGCCACCGGGCTGGAGAACGAGCGCATCAGCGAACTGGCCTCGTCACAGTGGTTGCACATGCTCAATTCGACCGCGATTCAAAACAAATTGCAAAGCGGCCCGACACTTGCCGCCATCGCTTCAGGCGGCGGCAAACCAGACCAAATCGCAGAACAGCTTTACCTGACAGTCCTCTCGCGGTTTCCAACCGAGGGCGATATCCAAGCCGCCAAGGAATATGCGGCCAGCGGAGTGACAAAAGGACGTGACGTTTGGTTCGATCTGACCTGGGCGTTACTCAACAGTCCCGAATTTCTCATGCGACATTGATTTGATTAATGCTAGACGCCTACACCCACCCTGCAAAAAGGAAGACCGATGAGCTCAAAAGAACCAACTCCCAAGCCCAGCTTGGGCGAAAAGTCGACATTCTCTCGCCGCCAGGCTTTGCGCAACGGTGCCATGGGTACAGCTAGTGTGCTCGCTGCGCGTAGCTTAAACTCGCGCGCGACTGCGGCGGCGGCGGAGCCAGGGCAGGGGGCAGCGAAAACGCCTGAGCAGATCGCCGCCGAAGAAAAGGCAACGCGAGACGCCGCTGCTAAGGCCAAGGTCAAACAGCCCCAGACCAAGTCGATCATCCAAATCTTCCTGTGGGGCGGCATGTCGCACAATGATTCCTGGGATCCCAAGCCGGACTCAGGCTACGACTACCTGGGGGAACTCAATAAGTTCATCCCCACGAATGTTGACGGAATTCAGCTCAGTTCGCTGTTCCCCGAACTGGCCAAACAGGCCGACAAGTACTCTTTAATTCGTAGCATGACGCATGGGAACAATGGGCATGAAACAGCCGCCTATCTGATGCAGACTGGCCACATGCCAGGCGGGCGACTGGCCTACCCCAGTGTCGGCGCGATCTTCGCCTACTTCAAAAGGGATGAGTACAAGGGACTGCTACCACCGAATATCGTGATGCTCCAAGCCGCCGGGCGTTTTTCAGAGGAGGGTTTCTTGGGGCCTGCGTACAAACCGTTCGCCACCGGCGGCGATCCTAACGCGGCTCGTTTCGAGGTGCAAGGGATCGTTAACAAAGGTATCGACGATCCGCGACAGCGGGCGCGACGCGAATTGGTCGACAAGGTCAACCTGTTAGGCTACGGCATTGCCGACGCGCCCACCATGGCTGCCGCAGAAGCGGCCCGAGAAAACGCCTACGGGCTGATCCTCGGCAGAGGGCGAGAAGTCTTCAATCTTGAAAACGAACCCAAGGCGCTCCGAGATCGCTACGGACGCAATACGTTTGGCCAAGAGTGTCTGGCGGCGCGGCGGATGGTCGAGGCGGGTGTGCCCTACATCACCATCAGCTTCCCCGGGGGCTGGGACACTCACTCCAACCATTTCGCAACGATGAAACGCCAGTGCCCCATCCTGGACCAGGGAGTTGCCACCTTGCTGGCCGATCTCAGCGAACGCGGCCTGCTCGAAAGCACGATCGTGTGGTGCACGGGCGAGTTCGGCAGAACGCCCAAAGTCGACTGGGAGCCACCATGGAATGGAGGACGCGGCCACTATGGGAATGTCTTCAGCGTGTTGGTCGCCGGCGGCGGTTTCAAGGGCGGTCGCGTTGTCGGGTCTTCAGATGAGAAGGGGGAACACGTCGCAACCCGCCCCGTCTATCCAGCCGATCTACTCGGAAGCATGTACCTGCTGGCCGGTATCGACGCGGACGCCAAACTGCCCCATCCGCTCGGCCTGGATGCTCGAGTCTTGGACGTCGAAAACGAAAAACAGAAGTCCGCCGGACTGCTCGAAGAAATCATGTAAGAAGAAATCATGTAAATGGAGAAGGTCGTGAAACGATTCAATATGCGTCTCTACCTGTGCCTGGCATTCGTGATAGCCACCGCAATCCCAGCCCAGGCACAAAATCAGTATATCGGATACGTCTATCCCGCCGGTGGCCAGCAGGGTACGACCTTTCCAATACGACTCGGCGGCCAGTCCCTTGCTCAACCTTCGGACGTGGTCGTCAGTGGTGACGGAGTATCCGTGCGCTTGGTTGACTACTACCGAGTGATGAGCAACCAAGAGATGGATTTACTCAGACAACAATTGAAAGAGTTGCAAAAGGCGGAAACGACGGTCGACGATATCATGGTTTCCCAGATGTCGGTGATGGAACTTCCCGCGAAGATCCTACCACCTGGGACGCCGATAGTCGAAGCAGCTTCTGCGGATGCGGTGCCACCTTCATCGCAAGAGGTCGCCAAGCAAAAGCTGATCGCGCGAATCGAGAACCGCTTTGCCGAAGATGAGCGCAACGCTGCGGTGCGCGCTCACACCGAACTGGTCTTTGCCGAAGTCAGCGTGGCACCCGATGCAGCGCCAGGCCGACGAGAGATCCGCGTGGTCACTGGGCGCGGTATCTCCAACGCCATGTCGTTCTACGTCGGGCAGGTTCCGGAAGTTGTGCGGCAGCCGATGAAGACCGCCCAGTTGCCTGTGCTCGGGAAGGAGGAGCTCGCTCAGCGCAAAAGACCGACTGAGCAAGAGGAAGTGCAGGTGAGCGTGCCATGTACGATGAACGGGCAGATCGCCGCTGGAGAAATGAACCGCTATCGTTTTCAGGCGCACAAGGGACAGCGGCTAGTGATCGCTGCCCACGCACGCCAGTTGAATCCGTACATGGCCGATGGGGTTCCTGGCTGGTTTCAAGCCGTGCTCCACCTGCACGATTCGAAGGGGAGCGAAGTGGCTTACAACGACGACTTTCGCAGTAATCCCGACCCGGTAATCTTTTTCGAAGTTCCCGCTGATGATGACTATGTGCTGACGATCAACGAAGCCTTGTTTCGCGGTAGAGAAAATTTCGTCTATCGCATCACCGTCGGAGAGCTACCGTATATCACCAGCATCTTTCCGCTGGGAGCTCGCGTGGGCGAGCCGGTCAAGATCGAAATGGACGGCTGGAATCTGGACCAGATGACGCTGGCCGCTCCACCGACCGACGCGCCACCGGGAATGATCCACCTCGCCGCCAGCGACGGAAATACGCTTTCCAACGAACTGCCGTTTGCTCTCGACAACCTGCCAGAATGCCTGGATGTGGAACCCAATAATGATCGCGCTGCGGCGCAGAAAATTGATCTTCCGATGATCATCAACGGACGAGTAGACCAACCCGGCGACTGGGATGTCTTCGAGGTCGACGCCAAGGCCGGCGAGACGCTCGTGGCAGAGGTCCACGCGCGGCGACTCGACTCCCCCTTGGATTCGTTTCTCAAGGTCACCGATTCGGCTGGGAAAGTGATCGCGCTCAACGACGATCACTTTGACGCTGCGTCTGGGCTAAACACTGACCACGCGGACTCCTATCTCATGGCGAAGTTGCCCAGCGATGGCAAATACTACGTCCATCTAGGCAACACACGACAAGACGGTGGCAAGGCGTTTGCCTACCGACTGCGACTCAGCCACCCACAGCCCAACTTTGAATTGCGTTTGCTTCCTTCCCGAGTCGTTATCCGCAACAAGAAATCAGCGGCGGTGACGGTCTACGCCATACGCCGGGATGGATTCAGCGGGCCAATCAAACTCAGTTTCAAAGATCTGCCCGAAGGTTTTAAATCGAACGGTGCCACATTGGGTGCCGACAAAGAAGCTGTTGCATTGGCAGTGGAAACCAGTCTGAGCGAAACGCAGCAGCCGGTGCAACTGAATGTCGTGGGGAGCGCGACCATCGCAGACCAGGAGGTTGTCCATCAAGCCATTCCGACCGAAGATCGGATGCAGGCGTTTCTGTGGCGACACCTACTCCCCGCTGATGATCTACCTGCAGTCGTCTATAACCCCGACGAGCAGCCCCTTGCTGAACGCATTCGACCAACCATTCGCGACGAGGACAGACCGAAGGATATCGAACGAAACCTGCAAAAATCATCTGTCGACTGGTACTTGAAGCAAATCGAAGGGCTCTATCAGGAGTGGTTCTTTACCGATGAGTTCGCGAACCAACAGATCGCCAAGATCGAGGCCCGATTGATTTCCGACTAATGTTTTGTCACAGACACGTGGGATAAGCTTCCAGCTTGTCAACCAACATGTGGGATAAGCTTCCAGCTTGTCCACCACACGTGGGATAAGCTTCCAGCTTGTCAACCACACGTGGGATAAGCTTCCAGCTTGTCCACCACACGTGGGATAAGCTTCCAGCTTGTCAACACAAAATCACTCACAAAACGCAAGCTGAAAGCTTACGCCACTTCACCGCAACCAAACCCACGAGCCTCAGACTTTATCAAATCGAAAGCCATCCATGAGCGCCCCGCACAACGAAATAGCCACTAGCAACCAATCCACTCCTTGCGCACACACCTCCATCTGCTACCGCATGGAGCCGGCAAAGCGCATGCTAGCGGAGCAGGCCTGGATGCGCACTTGCGCACCGGCGATCGCAGGCACCGCCCACAGCATCCCGCCTTGTCTGCTGAGCGACCAACAGCATTCGGTCATCGATTTAGAGAAGGCCCATCGCGTGGCATTGATGGTCACGCCCGATGCCAAGGGTGACGTGATAGACCAAGCCTGGGAAGCGGTTTCGACGATTCGCGCCGTGCTGAAACAGCAGCCCGGTGCGATGACGGTGACCACACAGACGGTCTTTCTGCGTAGGGCGGAGGATGAAGTGGTGTGTCGCCGTTTGTTCGAAGCTTACTTTGGCCAGCGGATGCCAGCCACTAGCTATATTGTCCAGCCTCCCTGTGGAGGCCAGTCGCTCGCGATCGAAGCCTGGGCCCTAGGCGGAAACAACGTCGACATTGAGTTCATGGCACCGAACGTGGTCACCGCGACCTATGATGGCCTGAGGTGGATCCACTTGGCGGGAATTGTTTCACCGCACGATGTCGCATCGTCTTACCAACAGAGCGAGTATGTATTTGCAGAGATGGCCAGGCGTTTGAGAATGGCTAAAGCCTCGTTTCGCGATGTCATTCGCACGTGGTTGTATACGGGTAACATTACCGAAGTGGAAGGCGGGATCGAACGCTATCGGGAGTTGAACCGCGCGCGCACCGAATTTTTTGAGGCTGAGCACGCGGAAGGGCGCATGCCGAGCGGTCCCGGCGGTGAAATTCGCTATCCGGCCAGCACCGGCATTGGCATGCGTTCGTCGAGTATCGACATTGGCTGCCTGGCGCTACAAACAGAACGCCCTGATACGCGAATCGTAACGCTCGAAAATCCTGGCCAAACCGCAGCTTTTGATTACGACGCTAGCTTCTCGATTAAGAGTCCAAAGTTTTCTCGCGCCATGGCCGCTGTGATTGGCGACTATGTCACCACCTGGATCTCGGGGACCGCTAGCATCATCGATTCCGAAAGCGTCCACTTAGGCGATGCTGCTCAACAGACCGAGCAAACGATTGACAACATCCAAAACCTAATCGCCGCTGAGAACTTCGCGCGCCACGGCGTGCTGGGGGCCGGTGCCGAGCTTGCGGATTTAGCCAAGGTGCGTGTGTACGTCAAACGCGCCGAAGACTACGAAGTTTGTAGAGCGGTCTGCGAGCGTCGTTTTGGATCGCTCCCCACGATCTATGCTCAGGCCGATGTCTGTCGGCCAGAGCTGCTGGTCGAGATCGAAGGTGTCGCCTTCTCGCGATGCACATCCTGACGATGCACCGATTTTTTGACACAGCACCGTCATCATGAAGCGCACGCGGCCAAATGTGCAGAAGCTCACTAGCGGTGACAGCAATTCGGGTCAGGCATCGCCAACCCCCTCGTCCGCTGCCGCCGCTATCGCGGCTCTGGGGTGGTTGTTTAAACGTGACCGCGGGTTGCCACCCGCGGCTAAATGCTGCCGCAGCTTCGCTGCTAATGCTAACCGGCTACAGAGTTTTATCAGTGGCTACTTCACACGATTTAAAGATAGCTACTGCGGGGTTGCTTAAAGTTCGAAATCAGCCGAAGTGGAACCACCACTTGGAACTGTGAAACTGAGTTTTGGATTCGCGGCGTTGCTGTACTCTGCTGGAATGATCTGCTTTGGCCCTTTGGCGTTTCTACCGCCGCCACTGGCCTTGGCTGCCTCTAGCTCGAACTCTGCCATCCCATCATCATCATCGCCAAAGGTCCCGCCTTCAATTTTGCTGAAGTAGACCTTGTTTTCGCCGGCTACAGCACCTTGGCTCAAATCATAGTGCCCCTCGCTGTTCGTTTTGCCGTTCGAAACCTGTTGATCGTGTACGAAATAGACGTTAACGCCTTCAATTGGCTTACCTTTGAGCGTAACGGATCCGGATACTGGCTCCATCCGTGGTCCGGATTCGCCACAGCCCGGGACACACAACAGGCAAGCTATTGCGACGCTGAGAAACCCAACTCGGCCACAGACGCTGAGAATACATTTAGAGAGAGGCCGAACAAACATAAGCCGCTTCCTTACTGGGATGCTGAAGAGTTTTAAAAATATGAAAATGCCGCTAGTTGGCTGTGAACTCATCCGTGGCGGAACTCGCCAAGCCTTTTGACAGACGTAGCGGAACTCGCCAAGAGTTGCGATGGCCGTATGCTGTCAACTTCCACCGCTTGCGCCCCGCGCCCTCCCGCATGCGGGAGGGACTTGGGTTAGCCCCGTTTGGACGTGGAAAGTGGGGCCAAAGCCCAAACGGCTAATATACCGTAGAACCTTCTGCCTAGCCGATTAGAATTCACCCACCACATTGCCATCATGGATGAAGGCTAGTTTGGCGAGTGTTGTATAATCCATACTTTGAGAGAGGAAGTGAATAGAGCCATCACCGAAGGCAAAGGTTGCGCCCCCAGTGTGCTTGCTATTGAATCCCCACGCATAGCTGCGTCGGAGAGAGTCTCCGCGCCATGTCGCGTTGATCCCCCAATCTGTAGACTCTCCGGCAATGAGACTTGGAACTCCATTAACGAAAGTGGCGGTAATTCTTCCGTGACAGCAGGTGTGTGCGCCGGTCATTCCCCACGGACCGTAGGAGGTGGAAGTTTTCCATGCGCCTCCCGCGCCTTCGCCAAGTGCGATGGAATTGCTGAGTCCGTCCGTTATCAAACTGAATTTCGAACCACTTTCGTTTCCGAACATACCCTGGTTATAACTGCCCGTATACGAGTCGTGCGGCCCACTGGTGTCGACATAGCTGCCGGTTGAAAAGAGGTAACTCGTGCGAACTGCATCGATCCTCGAGTAATTGTCAGTTACACTTGTTGGTTGAGCGCTGCTAGATGTTGTCCCTGCTTCAGGGTGGGACGGGCATTCCAGGTAGGGTACACGTGCGTTGTAAACGCCAAGGTTCATTTGGTCCGTACCACTGACTGCACCCCCATACGGAGAAGAGTTGCTGGAGCAAACAGAGAAATTGTACTTTGAATACAGAGCAGTCTGTTCGACGTATGGGAGTAACATAGCCCAGCCAGTAGTGTTTTTTACACCACCATGGGCGACGTGCCAGGCGGGGTTGTTGTACCGTCCTGAACCCATGAGCGCAGGAGGTAGGGTGTTGTAGGTGTCCGCGTAATTATGTAACGCCAAACCTTGTTGCTTCATGTTATTCGAACACTGCATGCGCCGTGCTGCTTCTCGGGCGGCTTGTACCGCAGGCAGCAGTAGACCAACCAAAACGCCGATAATCGCGATCACCACGAGCAGTTCAACCAGGGTGAATGCAAGACGACTAGACCGGTACTTCATAATCACTTCCTCAGACTTAGAAAAAAACAGAACAGAAATTGGACGAGACCAAAACACCACGACCATACGGAAGCCTGATGCAGACATTCCTCAGCGACAGAGCCTAGCGTCACTAAACCTGTAAGCGACAATCTTCGGTATCGCTACCCTGTCGGTCAGTATTGCGACCCTGCCGGACTTGCAGAATCCCTGCGCAGACTGTGGAAAGACAGTAAACCCTGTCGACCTGCTAGAGTTACGGTGCTTCTACTTCGAATTCCGGAATTTTGGGCTTTATTCCCCCAAAAAGGAATTTATCCCTCGAAGATCCATCGCACCCCGGCACAAAAGAAGGGTTGCGGCAGAGACAAGAAGAAATGATTTGCCCCGGTTTGTGGCTCCGTTTTGTGGCGGATGCCTGCCAGTGCCATTTCTGCGATCTCTGCGTTTAAATGGCCGACGATGACAGAGACTTAGCATAATATCGGGAGGCGACGAGGGATGCGGTTTCTCTAGCACCAAACCCCCTCTGACTCGACAAAGTGCTGTGGCCCTTGGACTAGCTGCCCTTGGGCCTTTCGCTGGCTCTCCTCTAATTCAGACAGAAAAATACCGAGAGCGCACATTTTTTGTCTCCATTTTTTTGTCCTGCTCTTTTCGGGGTAGGAGACGAGCGGGCCCGAAACTTCGCTGCAGGCCTTCTTGGCCGCCCCCAAATCAATTTTTTAACGCAGAGATCGCAGAGGCGCAGAGAAGCAAAG
>CAKQNH010000050.1 GCA_934255105.1 uncultured Pirellulaceae bacterium | reverse complement strand
GCCGATTAGATGCCGATTAGATGCCGATTAGATGCCGATTAGATGCCGATTAGATGCCGATTAGATGCCGATTAGATATTGATGCCGTCTCCTGTATGCGGTGACGTTTCCTATGCACTATGCACGAAGAGCATAGATCGGCGGAGCGATCAACGACAGAGAGCATAGATCGGCGGAGCGATCAACGACAGAGAGAGCATAGATCGGCGGAACGATCAACGACTATCGCGCGAACGACGATGCAGAAAAAGCCACAGCTCGACTTTGAAGGCCAAGCTGTGGCTTTGCGTTAGTAGCTTTCGCTACGTGCTCAACAAGCCAAGAGCTATCTCCGGCCGAGCATTATTTGCGGTCGACGTCGACATCCACGCCGTCGCGATTGACGTCCACATCCACTCGATCTCGACGATCTCGGGTGATCCGCTCGATCTTGTATCGCTTGTAGATTTCAGCCGTGTACTCTTTATCTGCAAAGTCGGGCCAGTTGTTTTCGTCAAAGCCGACCGATCCCTTGAGTTGCTCTGGGGTCACGTCTAGCACCAGTACGGTTTCATCCGAATCGTTCGCTTTGCGTTTGAATTTGAAAGCTTCGAATGGAACGGCGAACATCTTGTTGCCAATTCCCAGGAAACCACCATAGGTCACCGCAGCGTAGCGGACCTTACCAGTGTTGGCGTCGAGGACCAAATCATTGATTTGCCCCACGCTCTCTCCTTGCGGATTCTGGATGTTCATACCGGTCAATTGGCTAACGCGAATGTTCGCGCCACGCGTCTTGCTGTCCATCTGGCCCGCCGCTGCGCGGTCGGTCTTAGTGCGCGCATTCTTATTTTGAGCTACGAGCGGTGCTGCGGTGAGGCCGACCAGGGCGATACCACAGACGAGCGATTGAAAACGTTGCATGTTGTTGTCTCTCTTTAAACTAAACGGTCTCTAGAATTGATTGATTGCACTACGCAATGCATCGCTGAGTGTTTCTGTTGTCTCCGTTGCACAAGCGGCCTGCGCTCTAGCACTTGCAGGAGCTTTCAAACTGCTTGACTTGCTTCTCTGCTTCCTCTTTCGCAACTCCGTAGCGTTCCTGAACTTTGCCCACGAGTTCCTCTCGCTTGCCATCGACGACGGTCCAGTCGTCATCGGTCAGCTTTCCCCATTGCTGTTTGGCTTGACCAGTAAACTGTTTCCAGTTGCCTTTGATTTGATCCCAGTTCATCTCATCCTCCTGTGTGTTGCGCTGCCAGCGAATGCATTGGCAGGGACGGCTCGAGCGTCCATTCGCGATTGAAAAGTTTTTCCAACAACACTGCTCGACCAGTGTCGCAGCCCATGAAGGTGAGTGAAGCAAAATCTGTACCAGACATTCGACTGCTCGTAGAACGGGCACTCCTGCCCGATTGATTTCTCACTATTCAGTCAGCCATCCGCCGTCTGGGTAGAACGCGCACTCCTACCTTTTTATCTACCACAGCTTTTTGCGATCCTTTTCCCTATCGATATTCTTGCACTAGCTCTGCTCGCACTGGATCCTCTCCCTCTGGGAGAGGTCGAGCCTAAGCGAGGGAGAGGGCAAGCGCAATCTACATCTGTGCAATCCGTTTCGGCCCTCCCCCTCCCGCGCGCGGGCAGGGGTACGATTCACGTGGCCAGGAATAACTTGTGAGGTATAAAAAAGCACTCCTGCCGTTTTGCGTCTCTCGTTTTAAAGTGCACTGGCCCCATGCCAGATCGACGGGCGCGAGCCAAGCCTTGCGCATCATTTGTCATTCGTCGCCGTATGCGATATGCCCAGCGTATGGACTGCTTAGAAATCGCAGCCCTTGTAAAACAGCAACAGAATTACGATGGGGAGCGGCAGACCGATCAGCCAGGCGAGACAACCATATTTAATTTTGCCCGCTCGTTGTCTCATGCTGCTGGCTTTTCGACCAACGGGCCTTGTGGCAACTGGCTGGTTTTTCATATCGGTCAGCCTGGCATCTGCATCTTTGAGTTCTTGTCTCTTCATCGCAACAGCCTCCTGGGCAGTGTTACTAGTCAGTGTTACTAGTCAGTGTTAGAGCTATTCAGTTAGAGCTATTCAAATCCGTCGTTGGAGCGCACTTTACTTGGACGAATCATGGCCATCGATTTATCCGTTATCCGGAACCCAGCCAGCAAAGCTCGGGCCATAGCGCGAAATTACATCAGCTATAGAACTGCCGGCAAGCTCGCTGGTCGCTCGTCAAGCAGTCGGGCAGTAGGCGAACCGTGGGCTGGTAGCGCATGCACACTCCAGACCGGGGTTTTCGGCATCGCATCGTCGTGCGAGTTTTCGGCACGCCAAATGCGTTACTACGTGCCAGGGCGCACTGGTGCTTTGGCGGCCAATCGCTGTGCTTTCAGGGCTGCCCAGATAATCCAACAATTCATAGTCCAACAATTCTGGAATCGAGGATTGGCGGAGTGTCGTTGGCTGCAGCAAGCGAACGCGGATTACAATTGACTGATTGCTGCATGCATTGGCCCCCGCCGCATAGCGCCCCGCCGCGTATAGTATAAGCGAGCAGCTTTCGATAGATTCACAATTAATGCACTTTGAGGAGACAAGAACGTGGCACAGCAAGATTTTACTCCACTGCGTGGCCAAACGGACGAACCAAACATTGAGCAGCGATGGGAGGAGCTGCGTGGCAACATCCGCAAGATGTGGCCTGAGTTGACCAAAGAGGATCTGCAGGACATCGACGGCGATTCGCGCAAGCTAATCGCGCTCGTCCACCAAAAGACTGGAGCAGATATTGGGGATATTGAGTCGCGGATTGATGAGCTAGCTGCCTCCAGCGAAGGATTGCTGAATCGTGTCACGCGAACGACTCAACAGGCCTTTGCGGCCGCCTCCGAGCGAGTAGGTGAACCGCTGTCGCAGGCTTATTCTGCTACGCGGCGGCAAGTGGTCGAATCGCCAGCTCGGTCTGTAGGCATTGCCTTCGGCGTGGGGCTGTTGGTTGGATTGTGCACGGCCAGTCTAATCAAGGATGCCGTGCAACCCCCGCAGCGTCGATATTGGTAGGGGTACGTTAGCAACGCGCCTCACAGTGCCGCCGCACCGGCTTCTCTCCCGCGCTTAGGCTCGACCTCTCCCAAAGGGAGAAGAGCCAGTGCGTGAAAAGAAGCTGAGGGAGGAGAGCACTCCTGCCCGCTCGGGACGTCAATTGTATTAGCGACGCATATGAGGCTTAGTCTGAGAGACGAAGCGGCGATCCGCGGTTGTGCTCCTGGGACTGCTGCGACTTGTCGTAGCTTTTAACGCGAACCCGCGCCACACACTGAGCGGATTGCCGCAAATTTTCGAAGATCGTTCCGCCTACACTCGCTCTCCAGTACCTAGCGTCGCCTACGATGCACATTCGGCAGACGCAGGACCACAGAAATTCCATAAAGCCCGATGCACAGGATTAGCAGTTTGGCAGCAGGCGGAAGGCCTCCCCAAATAAGCGTTGGTCCAATTAAGAGCGCAACCATCCCGCACGCGATGAATTTCACACTGCGGCGCACACCTCTGTGTGCCTGCCAATCGCGGAGAGGTTCGCCAACTACCGGCCAAGCCAGGACCCGCGCGTGAAGCTTCGGCGAAACGCGTATCAGAAAATAGCACATCAACAGTAGAAACGGTGTCGTGGGAATGCCAGGCAACACCACCCCCACCATCGCCAGAAAAAAAAAGAATCCAGCCAAAAACCAGTAGAGAATGCGTCTTGCCCCTCGCGCCGTCTCAGTTGTCTCACCGGACTCGCCAGCCGTATCAGTAGGGATATATTCAGCAGACTTGACTGCTTTCTTATCGCGATTCAACTTGCCCGTCGATCTTCCATCTCAAGTGGGTCGTACGGCGGCGCGGGTGAGACGCACCGGCAACTGGGAAAATCCGCTGGCGGGATACGATGCAAAAACAGGCGCTTCACCTGGCTGCGATGCAATCCACACTGTCCGATTAAACAGGGACTCCAGGAAGACTCGCAGTTCCATGCGCGCTAGTGGCGCACCGGGGCACACATGGATGCCGGCACCATACAGCAAATTGTGCGAAGGGTCGCGATCCAGTCGGATTTGGTCCGCGTCCTTAATGACATTCTCATCGCGATTTGCCGAAACCCAGTTGAGCGAGATCCTTTCCCCTGCATCGATCTTTCGGCCTTGAATTTGGACCGGGCAAGTCGTCATGCGGCGATTGATAACCAACGGGTTGTGAACGCGAAGAATCTCGTCGATGCCAGTTGCCAATTGAGACGGATCCGCACGCAAATGCTGCTGTAGCTCGCTGGATTGAGCAAGATGATATATCAGTATGCCAATCGATGCGGCAATTGTACCGATCTCACCCACCGTCCAATTCCTCAAGATGCTCGACAGTTCTTCGCTGCTGAGCTTTCTGCCGTGGACGTGTTCTTGCATTAGCGAGGCGGTGATATCAGCTTGAGCGTTGTTCGGCTCCTGGCGCTGTTCGGCGTTCTTTTCGTTGTTCTGTTCGGCGATTCGCAAGTCGATTTGTGCATCGACGATCGCTTCAAATTCCCGAGCCAGCAGTGACATGGCTGGTCGGTCTGAATCGCGAATGGCCTGCTGGTTTCTGCCTACCCACTGAATCAACTCGGCGTGCAAAGCGATCGGCCAACCAAGCGATGTACACTGAGACCTCGCGGCAAACTGGCTAGCCAGTTTACTCATGACCTCCACGTCGCAGTGGTTGTCATCCACAATCACTGAGTCGATGAGTTCTTCGGCAATCCGACGGCACGTCGGTTCAAATGCGGCGATGCGATCGGGGACAAAGTAGCGCTCGATCATCTGGCGGTAGGCAGTATGTTCCGGAGGGTCCATGCCATTGGGGACCGACAGGTGTTGAGACACAGCGCTACTGAACGACTGATGGTCCTTTAAGATGGTCGTGACATCATCGTGTCGAAAGATCGACCAGCCTTGCGCATCGCTGTATGCCACTGGGCAGCGATTGCGCATCTCATCGTAGACCGTTAGCTGATCTCTGTCCGCCAATTCGGATTTGGGATCCCAGTCGCTCTTATGTTTTTCTGTCATGGGGTCGCGCGATGGAGTGATGGGATGGTGAGTGGGGCCGCTTCAGAGCTCCAAGATATAGCCTTAATTATACACGTCAAGATGTAGATCCTTGGCTTCGCACGCGCACCGGTTGGAGTCCAGGCTTTAGCCGCCCCCGCGCACCCGTTGGAGTCCAGGCTTTAGCCGCCCCCGCGCGCCCGTTGGAGTCCAGGCTTTAGCCGCCCCCGCGCACCCGTTGGAGTCCAGGCGTTAGCCGCCCACGCGCACCCGTTGGAGTCCAGGCGTTAGCCGCCCACGCGCACCTCGCGACGCTAAGAGCCACACATCAGCACCCGCGCCAGTTGCGCCTGCCTGTATTCGGTGGTATGCCATTTGCTTAACTTTGGCTTAACTCTGGTAGCAGTCGCCAGACTATGCACGCCTCGCTTAGTCGGTTCGTGGTCTAGCGACTTCGGCAACCCAGTCCGTGACAGTTATGGTTCGTCCGATGTTCGCCTTCGTTTCCACCGCGCGGTCATCGACTCACATTTAATATCCCTATGTCCTTTTAGTTCGCTTTTCCCATTGGAGAAATCAAATGCCCCATGTTAAGCCACTGACCATTGGCGACGCACCGGCCGAGTCACAACCCATTCTCAAAGCCATCGAGAAGAAGTTTGGCAAGTCGATGAACATCTTTAGCACGGCCGCTTATCAGCCAGACGTGCTGGGCGGTTTCACTCAAATCAACGATGGTATTCGCAATGATCTACCCGAGAAGCTGCGCGAGCTGGCCTATTTCAAATCGTCTCAGGTCAACAACTGCGATTATTGCATGCACTATCACAGGCAAGCTGCTAAGCAGGTGGGGGTCAGCGACGAACAATTGCAGGCGACCGAGAGCTTCCAAAGCAGCGACGTGTTCGATGAGCAAGAGAAGGCAGTCTTGACGTATGCCGAGCAGTTGACGAAGTCTGCCAGGGTGGATGCGGCGGTCGTGGCCAAGCTCAAAGAATTCCTGAACGAAAAGCAACTGGTTAGTCTGGCGGCTACAGTCGCACTAGCGAATTTCACCAATCGATTCAATCATGGATTGGATATACAGCTACCATGAGTACCAAAACTTTCGACCTGATAGTTATCGGGACGGGGCCAGCAGCATCCACGGTTGCAAAAAAAGTCGCCAACTCTGGTCGTTCTGTGGCAGTGGTCGAGTCGCGTGGCTACGGTGGGACATGCGCACTGCGCGGTTGCAATCCTAAGAAGGTCTATACCAATGCGGGCGATTTGATCGATCGAGCGCGGGGTGCCGATGGCAAGTTGGCGACGTTCCACGATCCCGCGATCGATTGGGCCAAGTTGTTGAAGTTCAAGCGTGAGTTTACTGAGCCAGTTCTGGAAACGAGTGAAGGCTCCTATCAGAAACTGGGGATTGAAACATATCACGGCGTGGCCAGCTTTTCAGGCCCAACTAGCATCCAAGTCGGCGACCAGGCGCTTGAGGGGCAGCGGATCTTCATTGGCACGGGTGCCAAACCCGCTACGTTGGAAATCGATGGCGCAGACTATGTCACGCATAGCAGCGAATTTTTGGAGCTCGACCACATGCCCTCGCGAGTTGTGTTCATCGGTGGCGGATACATCTCCATGGAATTTTCTCATGTGGTCGCGCGGTTCGGTAGTCGCGTCAGTGTGGTCGATCATAATCCACGGCCATTGAAGCACTTCGACCCAGACTTGGTCGATCAACTGGTCCAGCGGTCTGCTGAGGTCGGCATCGACTTCATCGGCGACTCAAAAGTGAAAGCTGTGCGAAAGTCTGCCGACGGATCATTGGAAGTCGCCGTTAGCGGTTCCGTCGGCAGCGATTCCACTGCGCTGCGGACGATCGCGGCCGACTTGGTGGTGCATGGTGCCGGGCGGGTCCCCAACATAGCCGATTTGAATCTAGAGGCTGCGAACATCGAGCATAACCGGCGCGGCATTAAAGTCGACGCAAGCATGCGCAGCGTTTCCAATCCACGAGTCTTCGTCGGCGGAGATTGTGCGGAAACGGATCTACCACGCTTGACCCCAGTAGCCAACGAACAGGCCCGGATTGTTGCCAAAGCGCTGTGGGAGGAATGCTCCAATCTCAAACCCGACTACGGCGCCGTTCCGCAAGTCGTTTTTACATCCCCCTGCTTGGCAGCCGTGGGGCTGTCAGAGATGCAGGCACGCGAGAAGTTCGATGATGTGGATGTCCGCCATGAGGACACGTCGACTTGGGGATCGGTTCGCAAGACCGGGCAAACATGCGCTGGCTACAAATTGTTGATCGATCGCCAGACGGACTGTATTCTCGGTGCCCACCTGCTGGGGCCAGCGGCCGAAGAGACGATCAACTTGTTTGCACTCGCCATGAAGTTCGACTTGAAGGCCAGCGACATCAAGTCAACTCTATTTGCGTTTCCGACCTTCGCGTCTGACGTGCGGCGGATGGTGTAGCTTGGCTGCGCCCCTGTCCGCTGTTTTACGCCCGTACTCCTGCAACGCGGCCCAATCGACTACGATGGGTAGTAGTTCGACCGCTCGCGAGGCCGGAGACGGCTTGCACAGATGCAGATTGCGCTTACCCCTCTCCCTCGCTCAGGCTCGACCTCTCCCAGAGGGAGAGGAGCCAGTGCGAGCAGAGCTCGTGCAAGAAAATCGATAGTGAATAAGAAAATCGATAGTAAAAGGCTCGTGAAAAGTTGTGGAGTATAAAAAGGCAAGAGCGCCCGTGCTACGACTGGAGAGTACACGGGTAATCGCAGTTTATCAAATCGCTGTTTATCAAATCGCAATTCACACCACGATAGAATGGAAATGATCACATGTCTTGGCTCATTGTTTTAGCGGTCCTCATTGGCGTTCCGTTGCTGATAGCGATGTACGCGGCTGGCATCTACAACCGCTTGGTATCGCTCAAAAATCGTTTTGAAAATGCGTTCTCTCAAGTCGAAGTGCAGCTCAAACGCCGCTATGATCTGATTCCGAATTTGGTGGAAACCGCCAAAGGGTACATGGCTCACGAGCGCGATACGTTCGAAGCCGTTGTCAATGCCCGCAATGCGGCCATGAGCGGCTTGCAACAAGCCTCGGCTCATCCAGGCGATCCAGCGGCCATGCAGGCGCTCTCTGGTGCCGAACAGGGTTTGAGCGGTGCGTTAGGTAGGTTGTTCGCTTTGGCTGAGGCCTATCCTGATTTGAAGGCCAATCAGAACATGATGCAGCTCAGCGAAGAGATCACCTCGACCGAGAATAAGGTCTCGTTCGCGCGCCAAGCTTACAACGATGCGGTGACTGCATACAACATCTACCGCCAGAGTTTCCCACCAGTCATATTCGCTGGTATGTTCGGACATTCGACCGACGCCGAATTGCTCAGGTTCGATTCAGAGGCCATCGCCGAGGCTCCCAAGGTGTCGTTCAATTAGAGACGCGAGTCTTGGTGTCTACGAGGCTGTGATTCATGTCGACCAATTTTTTCGAGCAACAGGAAACGGCCAAGAAGAGTACGACTTGGCTGTTGGTGATGTTCTGCCTAGCCACCTTGGCCATCGTGGTTACGGTCTCCGTGGTTGTGGCGGTCGCCGTGTCCACCACTAATATCGCTGCCGATGGTAGTGGTGGTCAGGCAGCCTATGGCGAGCCACAATCGCCGTGGGCGATTGCTGTGCTAGCGGGCGTGGGGACTCTGCTATTGATTCTGGGCGGTTCGTTTTTCAAGATCGTCGCCCTCAGGGCTGGCGGCGGCGCGTCCGTGGCCGAAAGCTTGGGAGGCGTGCGACTCTATCCGAACACGGCTAACGCTAGCGAGCGACGACTGCTAAATGTGGTCGAAGAAATGTCGATCGCATCGGGCGTGCCCGTGCCTCCCGTCTACTACTTAAAGGATGAACCTGGCATCAACGCTTTTGCGGCGGGCTACTCGCCCAGCGATGCGGTGTTGGGCATCACACGCGGTGCTGTGGAGCAGTTGACACGCGAGGAACTGCAAGGCGTCTTGGCACACGAATTCAGCCACATTCTCAACGGTGATATGCGGATTGGTATTCGCGTCATGGGCGTCCTGTATGGCATCCTGTTGATGGGCTTCGTGGGGCAATTGATCTTCCGCACGGTGGCCTACGGCGGACGCTCTCGCTCCAGCGGTAAAGGGGGCAACAACGGCGTGATGGTGATCTTGCTAATCGGTGTCGCGCTGATCGTGCTCGGATTCGTCGGCACCTTTTTAGGCAATCTTATCAAGGCGGCCGTGTCCCGGCAGCGCGAGCGACTAGCAGACGCATCCGGAGTTCAATTCACTCGCAATCCCGCCGGATTGGCCGGTGCACTCAAACGCATCGGTGCCGCGCAGGCCGGTTCTCAACTGAAAGCTCCCAACGCGGCCCAAGCTAGCCACATTCTGTTTGCCGAAGGGGTGTGGAAGAACATGTCCGGCCTGTGGTCTTCGCACCCGCCGCTGGCCGAACGCATCCGCGCGCTCGACCCGAGCTGGGATGGCAAGTACCCAGCGCCAAACTCCAATGCGCGAGCGATCGCCAGCGAGATCTCGTCGCTGGGTTCCTCGTCGGGAGGGTCCTCGGGAGATTCAAGAGGACGGTCAATGGGCTTCCCGCCAGGGGCACCTTTAGCTGCTGGGTTCGCAGCCCAAGCCTCACCGCGCTCGGCTGCAGGCGAAATTCCGCTGCCCGTTGTCGACCGTGCGATCGAGCAGGTCGGTAAGCCGACTCAAGCGCATGTGGACTACGCCAGTGAACTGTGGCCGCTGCTACCCGACGCAATTGTCAGCGCCGTCCGTGAACCCTACTCGGCGCGCGCCGTGGTATTGGCTTTGCTCCTGCACCAAGATCAATCGATTCGCACACAACAGCTACAATCGCTGTCCAGCTCGCTGGCCGTCGACGTGGTGCGCTTGGTCGAGCGGCTTGCGCCTGCCATCGATAAGCTCGATGCGCGAGTTCGCTTGCCATTGGTCGATCTAGCCCTGCCGGCTTTAGCCGCCCTGTCACCGGCACAGTATCGGCAGTTTATCCAGGCCTTTCGCGCTCTGGCTGCCGCCGACGGGCAATTGGATCTGTTCGAGTGGGTACTGTCGCAGATGGTTATTCGCCACCTGCAACCGCACTTTGAAAAGGTGCGTCCTGCGACCGCTGGCCGACTGAAGTTAGAGCGTTTGTCTGAGCCCTGTAGCGTCGTGCTCTCAGCCGTCGCCTATGCGGGCAACTCCGATAGCAAAGCGCAGAAAGCATTCTCAACCGCAGCCAGTCAACTGCCAAAGGTCACACTCAAGCTACTCGCACGCGAAGACGCTGGCCTGCCTCAGCTTCGCCACGCGCTCAACGCAATTGCCCAGGCCACATCGCCTGCCCAGGGGGCGCTGGTCGATGCTTGTGCGGCGTCGATTAGTGCAGATGGGCATGCTACGATTGAAGAAGTAGAATTGTTGCGCGGCATTTCTGATCTGCTCGGCTGTCCCATGCCACCTTTATTGGTTGGCCAGTCATGAACGTTTGCAGGCTGAATCGCTATCCACATATCATCACTAGGATACATTCAATGACGAACCATCTCATAGCTGCTTTAATCGCTAGCCTCTGTCTGCCATGGACAGCATTTTGTCTGGCAGACGACAAACCCAATATCATTTTCATCATGGCTGACGACCTGGGTTATGGTGAATTGGGATGTTACGGTCAACAAGTGATTCAGACGCCACGCCTCGACCAAATGGCTCGGCAAGGGATGCGGTTCACTCAGTTCTATGCAGGCTGCACCGTCTGCGCCCCAAGCCGCAGTGTATTGATGACTGGCCAGCACACCGGCCACACCTACGTGCGTGGCAACGCCGGCTCCAAAGATACCTCCATCCAGTCCCTGCGTGATCAAGACGTCACGGTAGCTGAAGTGCTCAGATCTGTGGGCTACCACAACGCCCTGATTGGCAAGTGGGGGCTCGGAGAAGTCGACCAACCTGGGTTCCCTTTGCGCCAGGGATTTGACTACTTCTATGGCTATCTGAACCAAGGCCACGCACACAACTATTATCCCGAGTTCCTGTATCGCAATGATCAACTCGTACCGCTGAGAAATGAAGTGCAGTTGCCGCCGGGCGCACGTGAGGATTCCCTCGCGGGACATGCAACCAAACGTGTCGACTATTCGCACGACCTATTTGCGAACGAAGCGCTTGAGTTCGTGCGCGAACAATCGGCCGGGCCATTCTTTTTGTATTTGGCGCTGACTATTCCTCATGCGAACAACGAGGCCGCGCGGATGGTAGGCAACGGCGCAGAGGTGCCGACCTATGGCATCTATGCCAATCGCGACTGGCCCGATCAAGACAAGGGACACGCTGCCATGATTACTCGCATGGATGCGGACGTCGGGCGTTTGCTCGATCTACTCAAAGAGCTTTCGATCGACGAGAATACGCTGGTCTTTTTTACCAGCGACAATGGTCCACACGACGAATCGCGACATGATCTCAATCGCTTTACTCCCAGCGGCCCTTTGACTGGGATCAAACGATCGCTTACCGAAGGTGGAGTGCGCGTGCCGATGATCGCCCGCTGGCCCCAGCACATACGTCCCGGCAGCGTGTCCGATCACGTAGGCTATTTCGCCGACGTGATGCCAACGCTGATGGAGCTAACCGGTGCGAAGACTGAGGCATCGATTGACGGCATTAGCTTTCTACCGACGCTGACAGGCATTGGCCAGCAGTCGGAGCATGAATATTTGTATTGGGAATTCTATGAGCAGGGATCGCGGCAATCGGTTCGCTTTGGAGACTGGGTCGCCATTCGTCAACCGATGTTTACAGGCAAGGTAACGCTGTTCAACATTGCGGACGACATCGCGCAGACTACGGACCTAGCGGCGCAGCATCCAGATTTAGTCGCCAAGGCAGTCGCCTATATGGAACAGGCTCACACACCGAATCCAAACTGGGCACCCGCACAGCCTAAAAAGCGCTAACGTACGTCATCCCAGTTACCGATTTAGAAAGAGAGCGCCTACTCGTGTCCCCGCCCGTAGATCCGCGCCCGTAGAACGGGGCACTCCTGCCCGTTTACCTCCCACAACTTTTCACAACCCCCATGAGCTTGCCTGGTTGGTGAAGAGGTTTTGAAGCTAGCTCTCCGTAGAACGGGCACTCCTGCCCGTTTATACTCCACAACTTTTCACGCCCTTTTTCCCTACCGATTTTCTTGCACCAGCCTATTCTTGCACCAGCCTATTCTTGCACCAGCCTATTCTTGCACTAGCCCTGCGCGCACTGGATCCTCTCCCTCTGGGAGAGGACGAGCCTAAGCGAGGGAGAGGGGCACGCGCAATCTACATCTGTGCAATTCGTTTGCGCAATTCGACTCCTGCCCGCGTTCTCACGGGTCCACGTTTAAAGTCATTCACCGCTTCCAGCCAATACAAATGGCCGCTACGTTGATACCGAGCGGCCATACACTACCGGCTGTGGTCCAGCTTCAA
Source organism: uncultured Pirellulaceae bacterium (assembly GCA_934255105.1). GTDB lineage: Bacteria > Planctomycetota > Planctomycetia > Pirellulales > Pirellulaceae > Aureliella. Next base: position 560 of record CAKQNH010000050.1, on the reverse strand, counting down.
ACAAACATTCGATTACTTGCCGCTGTTGCGAATCTCAATCTTGCGAGGCTTGCTCTCTTCGGTCTTCTTGAGTCTGAGGGTCAGAACGCCACCTTCTAAGTGGGCATCGACGTCCGAGCCATCCACCGTGCGAGGGAGAGTAAACGCGCGCTGCACACGCGTGTATCGCCGCTCCGACATATGGCGTTTCTTCTTGCCTTCGGACGACTTCGCTTGTCGCTCAGCCTTGATGGTCAATACGCCGTTCTCAACATGTACGGCGATCTCGTCACTCTTGAAACCTGGCAGCTCAGCCTCGATCGTGATGCCTTCGTCATCTTCGTCGACATCTACCGGGTAGATACCCAAACCGGTTTCACCACCGCCGACGGAATCCATCATGCCGCGAAAGAGTTGGTTCATGCGACTTTCGACGGTCTGAAACGGGTCGTCATACAGGCGGCCAACTTGAGAACTATCGCTCGGGCGAGACATTGTGCGGGACATTTTCATTTCTCCTTTCACTGTGTGACACCATGCCGTCATTCTGACAATGAACGCGGCTATTCAGACACATGTGC
>CAKQNH010000049.1 GCA_934255105.1 uncultured Pirellulaceae bacterium | reverse complement strand
GCGTATGGCCTGCGCGATGCGATCCAGTGCGTGCGCTTGCCCAATGATGCGCTGCCCCATCAATTGGTCCAATTTCAAGACGGTATTGATCTCGTTGGCTACCATGCGACCGACGGGAATGCCTGTCCAAGCGGCTACCGTCTGTGCGATGGCTTGACAGTCCACGCAGGGGTGGACCAATGGCTGCTCCCCCTGCAGAGCGCGAAGTTCTTTTGATCTGGTTTGATACTCTAGTAGCTTCTCCGCGCGCTGGGCTGCAGACAAAGTTGGTGGGGTGGCTGAGGTCTGTGGTTCGAGACTCTCCTTGGATTCCAGCAGTGTTGCCAAGGCATCGATCTGAGCGACCAACTCCTTCTCTTGACTCCAACGCTGCTGCAATTCGCTGAAGGCTTGTTGCGTTGCGGCCAGTTCGGTGGCGATCTCTGACAGTCGTGCGCGGTGCTCGGCGCCGGTGGCCATTTCGCGTTCAAGAATCCCATGCGCGACCTTCAGTTGTTCTATTCTGCGCTGTGCATCCTCAAGCGCCGGAGGCGATGCTGCTTGACTGATTCCAATTCGCGCACAGGTCGTATCGATAAGGCTGACCGCTTTGTCGGGCAACTGGCGACCACTAATATATCGGCTCGAGAGCTTGACTGCTTCCACGATAGCTTCGTCTAAAATTCGCACGCGATGGTGCTTTTCTAGCGTGCCCGTCAGCCCGCGAAGCATCTCGATGGCGACCGACTCAGCGGGCTCCTCTACTTTGACAACCTGAAAGCGGCGGGCCAAGGCCGCATCTTTTTCAAAGTACTTCTTGTATTCGGCCCAGGTAGTTGCGGCAACCGTTCTCAGCTCGCCTCGCGCCAGTGCGGGCTTGAGTAGATTTGCGGCATCGCCTTGGCCTGAGGATCCGCCGGCCCCGATGAGTGTATGTGCTTCATCGATGAAAAGAATGATAGGTTTAGTAGACGCCTTGACTTCGTCCATAACTGACTTCAAGCGATTTTCGAATTCGCCTTTGACACCTGCGCCCGCCTGCAACAGACCTAGATCGAGTGTGTGAAGGGCCACGTCGCGCAAGCTGGGCGGTACATCGCCGGCTGCGATGCGCAGCGCAAAGCCTTCGACGACTGCCGTCTTGCCGACGCCGGCTTCGCCGGTGAGTATCGGATTATTTTGACGTCGACGAGTAAGGATGTCGATGATTTGGCGAATCTCGTTATCGCGACCTAGCACGGGATCAATTTGATTCTTCTTGGCTCGATCAGTCAGGTCGATGGTGAACTGATCTAGCGCAGGAGTGCGACTGGGTGCGCCGTTGGGAGATTTGGAGGCGGTGCCCGACGCGCCGCCGGAGCCTGTCGAACCCGACGTGGCGGGCGTTTCTCGAGTCTCTTGACTGTCTACAGTCAACTGCCATAGGCTCTTTCGCAAAGAATCGATGGGAACTTTCTCAAACTCTTTCGAAACGTTGTGTACGGCTCTGGCCAGCGGGTCGTGTGCCAGCAGCGCACACAGCAGATGTCCCGAAGTGACTCCCGCGGACAAATAATCAATCCCCGCCAACACATAGGCTTCGCGCACCCAGTCAACCACATCGGGACTGAGCGCCGGCGATTTAGCATTGCCGGTCTTAAAGCGATCCATGGTGCGCGTCAGATCACGCTGCAATTGCGATATGTCGACGTTAAAAGCGGTGAGACACAGCGACATGTCACACTGCGCGTCCTCCAGCAATTTCGTCAACCAGTGCTCGGTCTCGATGTTGTAATTGCTGCGCGACAGGCAAAGCCCGGCGGCGGCCTCCAGCGCGCGTTTGCAAGTCGGATTCAGCCGCTCGATAAGATTCTTGAGGTTCACCTGAATCATAGTCGTTACTTTCTAGGAGTCCAATTGAGTTACACAGTCGTAGCCGAATCGTCGAGTTCGAAGATCGCATCGCAGGCGTCGCGTTGAAAAGGCCAATTCCCCAGCCAGCAATTCCAGCCTAAAAAGCTGGGCTCGGTGCTACTTCCTAGTCGGATGCCAGGAACTTGCTCGCGTTGCAGAACGGCTTGTATGTCAAAATCAAACTGCGGCCCGACATAGGTGCGGGCCAGGGCATGCAATGCGCCTAAAGACTCTCCCATGGGAGAGAATCGAGTAAACGCCTGACGACTGAGTGGACCAATCTGCAAGCGAAACCTATTCTCAACGTTCCACACGCGCTCACCCACCACGGCGTCTGTGCCCAGTCGGTTGTTGCTACTTTGTCCAAGCTTGGAGATCCGGAGTCGGGTTTGGTCGACGGGAGCAATGCGGATCCATTGGCCTGTGAATTGCAACACTTGCACGGGAATTTTAAACCAATCCGAGAGCACATTAGCCAGCGTCGATTGGCGGGAGCGGGCATCGGCCAGCAAGCCGGCATAATAGAGCAGCGATTTGTCCTGCAGCCGCAGTCTGCCTCGCAGTCCGCTGCTGCCCATCCCAATTAGACACCAGAGTATGCGCGTGACCGCGTCCTCTTGTCCAAGGCTGTGGGCCGTCTGATAGGCAGCGGCAAAATCGTTCTTCTCCCAACTGCGATAGAACAGCGACAGCCAGCGGTGATTGAACAAGTCGAGGAAATCGCGCAAGGCGTAGTCTTTGTGGCGCGAGCGGTCGATGATGGCTTGGGTGTAGTGCTGCGGCAGAGCGCCACTCGGGCCGAACAGCCCTAGAAAAGAAACTTCCAGGGTAACTCGTCCAACAACATCTTGAGCTGCCTGCGCCAGCTCTGAAAATGGATATGCCAGAGCCGCTTCGGCCTTCAGCCGCACGGGCTCATCGGCCGGACGCGTATCGCGACCTACGAGAGCCCCTTTCATAGCTTGCAGCCTTTTCAGGGTTGCGAAAAAAGCGACACCCTGGGAGGCCGAGAATGGTGGGATTGCCGTCGGCGGTGATGGACCGGCCGGTGCGGGACCAGTCGGTGCGGGACCGGCCGGTGCGGGATTGGCCTCAGGCGGCGCGGTGGGAGGTGTATCGCTGGATGATTCTGCTGACATGCCGTGAACTATCTGTAGGTGCCTATTAAATCAGTGTCTGGCTTCCGGCCCGTGGTGGACCAACTATCAGCGGCCGTTCACTCCCCTGCGCACGAACCGCCGTACGAGTAAACGAATTCAGGGTGGCGAAGAGCCCCATGAATCGCTCCAGCACGCTGGCGAACAGGTATACTCCGGATCCGCCCAGGCGCTGAACATCCAGCACAATCTCAACATCGATGCCGCGGCAGAATCCGGGGGCTGGCCCACCTGGTACGCGGGCCGTTCCGCGTCGGTAGTTAACCTGCACGACGGACTCGATCACTCTTCGAGTTTCCGCGCTATCCTCTGCATCGTAGAGTCGCAGGATTTCGCGCAGGGCCTCCGCGCCGTCCACGCCATTGGTGAGCACCAGGTGATTTAACGATAGATGCGATATCAGGCGCCAGTGAAGGTCACCGCGCTCGACGGCTCGCAACGTGGGCGTGGGTGGGGTGACGCAAGTGACCGTGACGGTAGCTCCCCCTTCAACCAGGGACAATTTAGGTTGGCCGCCACCAAAAGGCAGTCGCGCTACGCGATCGCGATTCAAGCAGGTTGTCTCCACATCGATGGCCCAGCCATCTTGGGTGGCCGGTTGTCCATAAAGGTCGACGATCGAGAGGTAGACCTCGCTGCCCCGATCATCGTCGGACACCTTGCCCAGGGCCGGCGAACGTTTAGCGTACCAATACCCCTGTGGCTGCTCCGCGTGAGGAGGGTGGTGGGGTTGGAAAAACGGGAGGAACTCTCGCTCCTCTCCACTGGCCGACATGGCGGTCACGCGATCGATCGAGAAAATCTCCGCAGAAGCGGGGCCGCGGGCATTGGGGATGACGCGAAATTCAACCTGATTGTCTGTCATGCGGATAGGTTCGGCGCGCTTGAAGAACAGGTTGACGGCCGGAGTGCAATCAATTCTCAGGGCGTCACGGTCCAGCTCTCGCTGCAGGACCGGGTGCATTCGCTCTAAAAAGATGATCACTTCCGCCTTGCTCTTACCGACCGTCTGCGCCCATTTCCCTTGAAAACCAACATGAACAAACCGGAATTTGTCGTTCATGGCGAAGAACTCAGAAAGGATCCGATAGGCAGAAAGGCTGCGGACATTGGGGGGTAGCAAGCTTTGCTCGCCCTCGTAACCCATTGGCTGAATCGACTTGGGATCCAACCAGTGAATATTGTCTTGCCCGTTTGACAGAGCCACTCCTAGCACGTTGCCAAATAGGGCTTCGGCCAGTGCGTTGGAGCACGCTGCTGAGCCTCCCAAGAAGAGTGGGAAGCCATCGATGTGGAGGTTGGCCATATCGGTTTTCGGCGAATTGACCGAAAAACGCAAGCGAATTGCTGCCTGCACGTCCTTGTTCCAAGGGGAGGATGCGATCGGCAGCGGGGGCACCAGGTAGTCGACTGCTTGCAAGTGGATGGGCCACAATCGCGATTCAAAACAGGTTTGAAAGCGACAGGGCTCACCCTCTATCGGCTCGCTCTCCAGTCTAGCACCCCGCGGAATCAGTGTTCCTTCGCTCGTCTCCGCTGCTTTATCTGTAACGGCCAACTGCACAATGGTGGCGGGCGGAGTCGGGCTGAGATAGTGTGGGTAAAGCGCCTGCAGAATCGCTTGGCAAATCTCCGGAAATTCGTCGTCAATCTTAAGCCGCGTGCGAGCTGCTAACAGTGCGCTGGCCTCGACGAACCGCGAGACGTGAGGGTCTTCGATCGCGTCCGCGTCCATCCGTAAGCGCCCGGCGATCTTTGGGTGCTGACTGGCAAATTCGCTGCCCAATTCGCGCAGGAAATTGAGTTCGCGTTGATAGTAGTCGAGTAGTTTGTCTATCATCCGGTGGACACTCGCACTTCAAAATCTCCATGTTGGGGTCGCAACTGTGAATCGAACATGACTGGTTCTGGAGACGGTTCGGCGTGCAGCAGACCTTCGATGCGAAAGCGAACGGTACGGTCTTTGGCATCCCCTTCCTGCTTCCCATGTAAGACTTCTACGCGCAGGCTTTTAAACCGCGTCTCAAATCGCCGGATGGAGTCTTCGACAAGCAATCTGAGCCGTTCACGCTGTTCGCGACTGCCCATGGCTAGCCCAGTAAAATCGGGGATACCATAGTTTAAGACGGATGTTTTCAGTTCCGGCAATTCGTCGGGCAGCGGATATAGGCTGATGCGTGTATTGAGCAGATTTTCCAGATCGCGTCGCACCGATAATTTCAGTTCGCGCAACAATTGTGAACGGCTGCGCGGCGCCTCGACTTGGGATGCTGGATCTTCGTCCAACAGTCGATCAAATATCGAAGGCAGCAGATATTGGTCGGGTCTGATACGACTCATGCGTCGGCTTTCGCGAATGATAGGCTATCGATTTCCATAATCGGCATGTCTTCTTCGCCCACCAGCAGCGTCCGCAGGCCACGTCCCTGTACCAGACCGCCTGCTTCTCCGATCCAGTCGGTCGCTCGACCCAAGCGCAGTGCATCATCTAGTTGCTCGCCGGACGCGGCCACATATCGAGTGGGAACGTAGACCTCGCCGCTGGGGCCGCCGCTGACTTCAATTTGGGTTCGGCGATAGATCAGATCAAGAGGAACTTTTGGAGTTTCCATTTGCAGAGATTCGATGTTTTGCCATGGCACCCAGTAGTATTTGCCAGTGCTGGTGATGACTTCGAGCACGCCTGCTACGCGATCATCTAGGTCGCGAAACTCGCTGAAGTCTCGAGCATTGCAAACTCCCGCTAGCGTTGGACGCTGGGCCTCGGCTGCTGCCTGCAGTCGACGGGCCTCATCTGTTTGTCCTAGACGCAATGCTAGTAAGGCTTCCAACATACATTTTGCGTCGGCTGGCAATTCGCCTACTACTTCGGGCGTCCGGCCCTCTCGCAAAACCTGCTCTCGCGCAGTTTCACCGCGAAGAATCTGACGATACAAGGCCAGCGTCATGGCCGCTTGGGTGGTTTGCAAGGAAATCGTCTCAAGTTGCTTTTCAACTCGATCAATTTCACCGTTGAACCATAATAGCTCTGCCAGAAACAAACGCAGGGACACGTCGGTCGGCGTGATTTTCAATTGGCTCGTTGCGGCGGCAATGGCGGATTGTAGGTCTCCAGCTTGGAACAGTTCGTTGGCATTCATCGGAGGGCCTTTATGAAGCGGGGGTGTGATGTCCTTGGCTCGACTACTAAAAACTTCGAATCAGTTCCGTTCGCAACTTGATGGAAGCCTGCATGTCCTCCAGCTCGTAATGCGGTGCCAGACGAAACACGCAATCGAACGCGCCCGCTTTGCCGGGCACCGCAACGACTTGCAGGTCCGCTTCCCTAAGGGGGTAGCGCGCCTTAATTCTAAAATCTGCTTCGGAATCTGCGGTGACGTAGTTGTTGATCCAGTTCTGCAACTGCTGTTGCAGCACGGAGGCGTCGGTTAACGAGCCCACTTTATCGCGGCCGATGACCTTGAGGTAGTGTGCAAAACGCGAGACACACAGCATATAATTCATCATGGCACTCATCCGCGCGTTGACTGTGGCGTCGAGAGCATTGTAAACCTTGGGCTTCTGTGTCGAGGGGCACGAGTAGAACGCAGCTAGAGGCATGTCCTTGCAGGAGCATAATGGGATAAAGCCCAGGTCGACCATCTGTCGCTCCAAACTGTCGACTAGCTGCAGTTCGGTCAGTGGTTTGTGGGCCGCCTGTGGACTTTCCGTGGTGAAATGCTCGGCACCAATCCCGCGCACAATTCCACCACCGCTCTGTGCGTGCTGAGCACCATGAATGTTTGCCAGCCAACGACTTTCGGCGAACGAGCGCATCAGCACTTCACCCATGGCAAAGGCGGCACCTCCCCACAGGCAGTCGTCGCGTTGACCGAGTGGTTCGACGTAGGGGAAATCCCCTTCTCGATCGGTGCGATCGGCGTACGGTTGACGCAGCAGCATGCGGGGCATGGCCAAGCCGACAAATCGAGAATCCTCTGTGTCGCGGAAGCTGCGCCAGGACAGAAATGAAAGGTCTTGATGTATCTTTTCGTAGTCCACGGTGGTCTGCATCTGCGCGAAACTATCGTGCCCAAACATGCTAGGCGAGGCATTTAGGATGATGGGACAAAAGGCCGCCGCAGCCACTTGTGAAAAGGACCGTAGCATAGCGATGTCGTCGTATGGGTGCAGACGACTGGGGCGAGGATGGATTTCGTAGTCCGCCAATAGGACACCAAACGGCTCGCCGCCGGGGCTGCCGAACTCCTGTTCATAGACCTTCTTGAACAGCTGGCTTTGATCGAACTCGATGGCTTTGTCAAAATCCCGACAGAGCTCCGCATAGGCTACGTTCAAAATGCGAATTTTGATAGGAGCGTCGTCCTCTTCCTCCTTGGCCTTCACCAGATACTCGAGTCCCCGCCAACTGGCTTCCAGGCGCTGGAACTTGGGATGATGGATAATGCGTGAAATTTGCTCCGTCAGCATGTGATCGATGCGGGCAATGCTGGCCTGTAGCTGGCGAGCAATTTTCGACCACGCCGCGCCAGCCATGCGCTCGATGGTGGCGTCGCCGAACCATAGCCGGAGCGCCTGCTCGGCCGAAGCAGCTGACAAAAATGCATTCAGCTGTGTCTCTGTGCCAGTCTCTGTGCCAGTCTCTGTGCCAGTCTCCCTGCCAGTCTCCCTGCCAGTCTCCGTCCCCGGAGCCCGTGCGATCTGGCCGCCATCGGTGCCGACATCGGTTGGGTTGCGTGCCGGCTGGTCCATCGCAGTTTGAGGGGAGGTGGTCCGGCGGATCAGATCGTCCAGCAGCGACGAAGGGGGGGCCTCAGATTGTGCCACTCCCTCCGCCTGCTCGACAATCGCCGCCCTCCGCGATGCGTTAGTGAAGGAAGCGGAATTCAACGCGTGGTGCTCCCGAATTGGTAAATGGGCATGGACCTCAAAGCGTGCTGGTTAGGCTGCAAGTCTGGGGTCAGCTTTTGCCTTTGGGGATTTCAGCTACGAGGCGCAGGGAGGTCGTCAGCTCTTCCAATTGCAACCAGGGTCGCAGGTGGGCGATGGCATTGTACGAGCCGGGCTTTCCGGGGATCTCGCGCACCTCGATTTTGGCTGCCGCCAGCGGATAGCGGGCTTTGACCTCTTGTGAGGCTTTAGTATCCGCCGACACGTAGTTCATGATCCAGCTATTCATCCAGCGTTCCATGTCTTCGCGTTCTTGGAACGAGCCCACTTTGTCGCGGGCGATACATTTTAGATAGTGCGCGATGCGCGAGGTGGCCATGATGTAGGGCAGGCGGGCGCTGATGGCCGCATTGGCAGTGGCTGCGGGACCGTCTTTACCCTGGTACTCCTTGGGCTTTTGGCACGTTTGCGCTCCGAAGAAGACGGCGTAGTCTTTTTCCTTGTAGTGGCATAGCGGTAGGAAACCCAGGTCGCTGAGCTCTTTCTCGCGGCGGTCCGTGATGGCCACTTCGGTCGGACATTTGAGATCCACATCGCCGTCGTCGGCGGTGAACACGTGAGCCGGTAAGCCTTCCACTTTACCACCGCCCTCCGCACCGCGGATGGCGGTGCACCAACCGGTCTGTGCGAAGGTATCGGTCATCCGCGCACCGAGCACGTAGGCGGTGCTCATCCAACAGTACTCTTGGTGGTCGACCGACTTGGGCTTTCCGTCGGCCCCGAGTTCTACCTCTTCAAAGCTGAATTCATCTATCGGCTTGGTATTCGCTCCATAGGGTAGACGAGCCAAGGTGCGAGGCATTGTCAGGGTCACGAAGCGGGAGTCTTCGCTCTCGCGGAAACTGCGCCATGAGGTGTGTTCGACCGTATCAAAAATCTTGGCTAGATCACGAGGCTTCGTCAGGCCCTGCCAATCCTCCATGCCAAACAGGTGTGGCGAGGCGGCGGAGATAAACGGACAAAACGCGGCGGCCGCTACACCCGCGATATTCTTGAGCATGGTGATATCGTCGGGGTGGTTCTGGAATTCAAAGTCCCCCACCAAAGCGCCATAGGGAATGCCTCCCGGTGAGCCAAACTCCGTTTCGTAGATCTTCTTGAACAACTCGCTTTGATCAAACTCGACTGCCTTCTCAAGATCTTTTTGCAGATCCTTCTTGCTGCAGTTCAAGACGCGAATTTTCAATTGTGTACCGGTTTCTGAGTTCATCACCAAATGGCTCAAGCCGCGCCAGCTCCCCTCTAGCTTCTGGAACTCGGGATGGTGCATGATGGCTGCCAGTTGCTTTGAGATCTGTTTATCAAAGCTATCGATGGTGGCCTTGATCGACCGTGTCAAGTCCTTGTCAAAGGTCACCGCTCCCTGCAACGCCTGCTCAGTAAAGGTTCGCAGCAGCTCCTCAGCTCGCGAGCGTTCGGTCTGCTTGGTGGCGGAAATGGCGGACTCAAGTAGACTAAAGGGGGCTTCTGTGGTTGTTGCTTCCGCCGCTGTAGCTTGCTTTTCTTTTTCAGCCATTGCTTGGCTCCCGATGGATATAGTGACTTTAGTGACGTCCAAAGTCTGGCGACTTCGGCTACGACGGGATAATTCAAATGCTGTCCAAAGTTAGTCGCGCTCAGCGCGGGCTACTTCGGTGATTTATCGAGGCCTAGTTCCTCTGCCAACTTGGCTACGTTTTCTGTGTTCTTAAGAACGTCTTCCAGGGTGGCTTCCAGATCGCTACTGACATCCACCTTGGCTAGCAGATCGCGCAGTTGATTTCTTGTTTCAACCAGCTTCTTCAGCGGTTCGACCTGATTGGCCACTTGGGCCGGCTCAAAGTCGGCCATGGATTCGAACTTCAATTGCACACCGAGCTCGCTGCCGTCACCGGCCAGCGTGTTCTCCACTCGCAGATTAAGCCCGGGGGTCATCTGTTTAAGCACATCGTTGATATTGTCGCGGTCGATCTGAACGAACTTGCGATCGCGCAGCGGCTTGAGCTTGGAGGTTGGCGTACCGGAGAAATCACCCAGCACACCCATCACGAAGGGGAGGTCGCGCTTCTCCATCGCATCGCCAATCTCTACGTCATAAGTGATATGCACGCGCGGCTTTCGCACGCGACTTAGTTTGCCATGCACTGAACTCATCAATTCACCTCTATGCCTAGTTAACTAACCTGAAAAACGGAACACGGGAACTACCCTAACAAAATCCACGGCAAGTGCCGGTCAGTGCGCAGTGGGCCGATATTGCAGTTATCTTGGACCCGCTGCTAAGTGTTGCTAAAAACTCGTAAACTTTTTGGTGATCTGTTGTACTCTCAACTTTCCCATCACTCCTCGTGGTTATCTTCAGGCGGAGCAATTCCCATGCGTTTGAAGACTTGTGCCAACACCGTGTCGTCGCTAACTAAATCACGCAATAGATCGGGTAGCGGCATGCGTCCCCAGCGCACGGCTTGCTCAAGCGCGTACGAGACCGGAGAATGTGGTTCGGACTTGCGGAAAAAATCAGCCACGCGGAGCAGATGCTGGAGGGCCTCATCGCGTGAAGCCACCGGTCGCTGCATCAAGTTCCCCGCTTCACCCGTGCTGCGTCCGCTAGTCCCTTCAGTTAACTCGCCCGCGACAGACGTCGTCGACTGGGGGATGGTTTCATCCTCGAGCAAACCGCTAGTGAGCTCGGAAAAAGCCTCTTTGAGCCGCGTCAGCGTCCGCGCCAATTATTTGGTCGAGGGAGCCTCTTGTGAGGCATCCTGCTGGCTAAACAGTGTGTCGAAGGTGTCGTCAAACTCGGTGCATTCGCTCAGCGTCTGGTCAAGTTCTGCGAACGTATTTAGCAACTCTTCTCGATCCACATCTCGGGCAACTTGTTCAAACCTGCTGAGCGAGAGGGCCCCTTCGTCCAGTCGAGCGTTTCGCTGTTCGGGATCCATCTGCTCCAGTTGTAAAGCGAACTGATAGTTGGCCCACGTCAACCGCGCATCGCCCGGCAGCATGGCAGACGATTCCAGCGCGGAGTTGAGCGTCTTATCCAACCCCACCAGCTGAGCCACCGTATGCCCCCAGCCTTCGTCCTCATCGGGCCGCGGATGAATCGACTCCCAGTACTGTTCGCTCATCAGCCGGCACAGCCTGAGGCCATCGCGAAAACCCGCGATCCCAGCTTGTCGAGTCAGCGCTTCAATGAGCCAACTGACCACCCACAGATCCTTGGAATGTTGCGTTAGCAGGTCGACTGCCATATCGACCACCTGAGGCCAGTTGGGCACCGGACGAGACTCTACGGCACCACCAGGCTCCTGCTCGAAATCGCGTTGCTCCATCAGCGCCAGCCGCGCCAGCACGCGTTCGGCCTCCATGGCCGCATTGCGAGCTTCGCGAACAGCGTAATAGGTGCGGCTCAATTCCGGATGTTCACGCAACGAAGGGCCGCTGGGTTCCAGCTCGGAAATGGGAGCTAGTAGAGCTTCAACATCGAAGGGATTCGTGGTTGGCATAGTTGATCAGCCAGCGCTTTAAATATGGTGAAAATTATGCATGGTGATTTAGTCGTGCAAGTCGAGTCGGCGGAGTTTCTGGGCTAGTTGCTCTAAAATCTTGGCGTGCATTCTGCTGGCCCAAGATTTACTGATGCCTACTTGGTTGGCTGCCTCTTGCAAACTAAAACCTTCGAAATAGACAGCTTGAATGACACGCCGCTCTACGGGGTCCAGACCGGCTACCAATTCACGCAGGCGTTCGCTCGCCTCGCGATGCAACAAAGCTTGAGGAGCAGAGGTAGCAGTGTCCTCGACTCTTGAAACTTGCTCCATACTCTCGTCGCCGCCGCTGGCCAAATAGACCACCGCTAGCTTCTCGGTCACACGCGCGAACCAATTCCCCGACTCCTCAAGTGAATACCGGTTGCCCGATCCTTCATCGCGTTCGGCTGCTAAAGCCTCGTCGGCCATCCGCTCGTATCGCAGACGACGATAGCGCGCGCGACTGGTCCAAGTCATTTTGGCCAACCCGTCGTAAATCGCTCCTCGTACTCGGTAATAGGCGAACGTACAAAACTGCGCCCCTTTGGTGGGGTCGTAATCGCGTGCAGCTTCGGCCAAACCAACTTCACCGTAGGCAATCAAGTCCTCGAGATCGGCCGAGACGGGAATACTGCGAAATACTTTTAATGCCAACGAACGAACCAAACCTTGGCCCTCTTCAATCAATTCATTTCGGTTCTTGATCGGTTGGGTCACTAGTCGGGGTCTCGCAATTGATTCCAGAATAACTTTAGACGTTGCATGGATGTCGGATCGCCGCACAGGCTTGCAGCAATGCTGTGGCACATCAGTCTGCTATCGTCGGGGCTACCGAGGTCGGGAAATCGAATGGCCAACAAGGCGGCCACCAATTTATGCGCCACCTGCGACATTTCTAGGTCAGCGGACATGTGATTGCGAGCCAGTTCCCGCAGCTTCGCCCATTCCTCCGCGGTCATCGCGCTGGACCCGCGGGCAAGCGTCGCCTCCAACACATGCCGCATCAAGTCTGGAGATGATTTACGAGCAGAGAACTGCGTCTGAGCGCGTGAATTATCCGATGCTGACGAACCACCGCTGGACATCGATCGCTTCTACTTTGAAAAAAAGAAATAAAAGATCAGCAAGCCTGCGATGCTGACAGTCAACAACGCGTTTACGACCAACATACCACTAACGATTCCTCGGAACGCAAACTCTTTCCTCCATGCCTCTTCGCTCCATTCAAGATCCTCCTCCAACTCCAGCAGTTTCGCAAACACGCTGCGGACAAATGCCTGTCGAATTTTGGATCCTCCGGCAGCGCCAAAGTAGCATCCACACAGCAACGGCCCACGCCCGCCGGCCGGGACACATGCCCCGGACAACCCCGCCAATAGCTCGACGACTTTGGGTTGCACCTCGCTGCGGATCTTGCATAGGAGCGCGTACAGTTTGTCGTTATTGGTGCGTCCCAGGGCGTCGGGATGTCGAAACAATTCATAGATCCAGTCTTCGAAAGCCCCGCAGGCCTGCTTGCCCAACGCGGACAACTGACTCGCCTCTAAGGGAGCTTGGTGATTGAAGCCGTGTCCGAAACGATTGTCGCTGGCCCGGCCTCTGCCGACCCTGCGAGTCAGTTCGATAAAGCCCATTTCGTCGTCCAGGC
>CAKQNH010000048.1 GCA_934255105.1 uncultured Pirellulaceae bacterium | reverse complement strand
GGAAAATATTGACCAGATTGCGGAGATCGACGAGCAGCATCGACACCGCGCGCTGAAACTGCTCGAAGATCAGTTCGGAGATGCTCACCATCGCGGATTGCACTTCGATGTAGTCGCCGACGACGCGCCACATGGCATCACCGACTACGCCGCGCAACACAACATCGACTTAATCATCTTGCCTTCACACGGGAGAACCGGCGTGAAGCGACTACTGATGGGATCCACCGCAGAGCGCGTCGTGCGACTCGCCCACTGTCCGGTGATGGTCCTGCGGAGCTAGGGGAACCTGCGCAGATGGGACGTCGCGCCCCGCGACGTTCCATCTGCTCCCTAACCTCTGAGCAGACGCACGGCAACGTCAGAACGCCCGCAGCTAGATACCAATTTTCCTACATCCATCCTTCTACCAAGGATTGGCCTGTGTCCGGACTGGATTGGACTCGTTTTCTGGTAGGAAGATGGAGGTAGGAAAATGAACAGACTTGACCGAGAAGAGCAACAGCCACTTTACCACTCATGGCCGTGAACGTTTCAGGAGCGCCGGCTTCGTCTACGACCCACGCTGAATACATTATCATCTCACTCTCTTCTGAGAAACAAACACATACAGTATACGCTACAGTCCGCTGGCAATGTCCTGCACCCACAGGATCACAGGCGTCGGATAGACACCCAGCCCGAGCAGTAGCAAACAGAGAGCTATGAGTGTTGCGATCGAAGCCAACGTAGTGCCTCGCTTGACAACTGCCAACTGCGGTTTGAGGTCGCTGCCAAGCTGACGTTCGTCACCGCCGTACATGGTGACGATAACGCGCAGGTAATAGAACAACGCAATCACACTACTGAGCACCAAAGCGATCACCAATGCCCAGCGGTTGGCGGATACGCCCGCCGTCAGCACATAGAATTTTCCTATAAAACCTATAGTCAATGGAATGCCAGCCAAAGAAAATAGCATCGCGGACATCGCCGCTGCTAGCCAGGGGCGCTGCCAAGCCAGCCCTGTATATGCAGATAGATCTCCCGCCTGGGCGGCGTCGCCTGCATCGTCCTGTTCGCCTGATTCGCCAGGACCTCGCGCGATGATCGATACGACTGCAAACGCACCGATGATCGAGATGAAGTAGAACACAAAATAAAAGGCCGCCGCCGCCACACCACGGGCACCTCCAGCGGCCAGCGCAACCAGCACATAACCCATGTGTGCGATCGACGAATACGCGAGAATTCGTTTGATGTTCTTCTGCTGTAAGGCCAGTAAGTTGCCCACGAACATCGATGCAATTGCGACCACTTCGATCAAGCCCGCCATCTGCGGCCAGTGGAGCAAGTCGCCCTGCGCAAAGAAGCGGACGAGCAATACAAACACCGCCCCTTTGGAGACGCTGGCGACGAATGCCGCCGTCGGAACCGGGGCGCCCTGATACACATCGGGAGTCCACAGATGGAACGGAATCAATGCCAGCTTAAAACCGATTCCCACGAGTAGCATGCATACTCCCACGATGAGTACGGGCGTCGGCGCAACCGCTCGCCCCGCGAGGCTTGAAAACAGCAAGGAGCCTGATTCAAAATAGATCAAGGCCATCCCAAACAACATGAAGGCAGCGGACACTGCGGCCAATACCAAGTACTTGATACCAGCTTCAATACCCAAACCAACTGCTCCGCCGGTCGCAACGGGATCTGACAGCATCGCCTCGGAGGGTCCGTCGCTGGGAATGGCGATGGATGTTCGCTCAGTTCGCTGGAATGCGATCATTGCGTAGAGCGAGACGCTCAAAGTCTCTAGGCCGAGGAAAAGCGATGCGAAATGAACGCTACCCGCCAGTACCGCCGACCCAAGCACGGCAAACAACATCAGCAGATAAAATTCTTCGGACAAGTGCGTTTCGGCTGGCCAGTAATCGTAGGCCAACAACGCTACAGCGATGCCCGCCAGGCATACTAAGGCAGTGAAGAACAAACCAAAATTATCGACCACCAGCAACGTTGTGACTTGGCGCGGATCGGGATCAGCGACCCATACCGCTGTTGCGATGGCTACCGTTAAGCCTGCGATGGTCACCATCACGGTAGCCACACGACTGCGGCGGATCGCCAGCAACAACATAACCACCAAGCCTGTGCTGGCAATTACAAGATACGGCAGCAATGGGATCAGATCCGCGGCACTCATCGTCCTGGTCCCTCAGAAACGGGAGAAGGTGTCTGTTCTGCAAAGCCAGAACTAGGGCTTGAAGAGTGCGTGTCTGAATAGGCGCTCGAAATGAGCCCTGCCTCCCTTCCATAGGTGTTCAGGACGGTCTGTGGAAAGATGCCGAGCCAGAATATGGCGGCGATCATTGCAGCCATCATGGTCGATTCGCGAAGTGTCGAATCGGGTACGCTCCACTTCTCATGGTTGGGGGCAAAGAAGACTCGCTGCATCATCCACAGGGAATAGACGGTCGAAACGACAAACGCCAACGTTGCCAGAATGGCCAGTAGGGGATTTGCCTGAAAGACGCCCAATAACACCAAGAACTCCCCCACGAAGTTTCCTAACGTCGGCAGCCCCAGCGTAGCTAGCGCGAAAACCATCGCTGAACCGCCCAGTCGTGGTGTCGTGTTCCATAATCCACCCATTCGATCTAGCTGGCGCGTGCCGAGTCGATGCTGTATGGCTCCGACCAGGATGAATAGTGCGCTGGTGCTGACTCCATGCGCTAGCACGATCATCACCGCCCCCTGCAGTGCCAACTGATTCATGGAGAAGGCGCCCAGCAACACAAACCCCATGTGACTGACACTGGTGTAGGCGACGAGTCGTTTCAAGTCCGTCTGCCCGAAAGCCAACAGGGCTCCGTACAAAATGCCTGCAATTCCCAGCAGCATAGCCAGTAGTGCGATGCTCGCCGCCGCGCCGGGGAACAACGGAATCAAGAAACGCAGGAATCCATATGCCCCCGCTTTGAGCAACAGTCCCGCTAGTACCACGCTGCCCGCCGTGGGTGCTTCGGTGTGAGCATCGGGCAGCCAAGTGTGAAACGGCACCATCGGCAACTTGACAGCGAACGCCGCGCCGAACCCGAGCATCAGCCAGAATGCTAAGCCGGGATCCAGCGGGCTCGACTTGAGTAGGCTGAGTTGCACAACGTAATCGAAACTATAGATGCCCGTGCTGCGGCCTTGGGAGAAGTACAATCCAATGATCGCCAAGAACATCAACAATCCGCTGGCCTGCGTGAAGAGGAAGAACTTCATCGCCGCGTAGATTCGTCGCTCGTGGCCCCAAATGGCGATCAGGAAGTAGAGTGGCACCAGCATCACTTCCCAGAACAAGTAGAATAAGAACAAATCCAGCGCCAGGAACACACCGACCAGGCCAGCCAGCGTACACAGCAAGTTGAAATGGAAGAAACCGACCCGCGACTGAATCTCCTGCCACGACGCCAGCACCGACATGATCCCCAAAAAGTTCACCAACACAATCAACAGCAGACTCAGCCCATCCAGGCCCAGGTGAAATTGGATGCCGAATTGTGGAATCCAGCGAAGATTGATCTCTTCTAACCAGCGACCGCCGCTGGCTGCCTCTGCTCGACTCAGCAGCTTGACCCACAGCCCCATCACAGCGACAAATTCCACCGATAGCGTTGCAAGCGACAACCAACGTGGCAGGCTCGGCTGCCAGCGACCGCTGAGCCACGCCAAGGTAGCTCCAAGCAACAGCCATAAAATGAGTGCAATGAGAATCATCGGATGATCTCCACGAGCGCGATAGCGACGACTGCGCCGACGCCAACCGCCGCAGCGTACCAGCGAACGTTACCCGTTTGCGTTTTCGACAACGCCGCCCAACACACGCGACTCAGCCAAGCGATCGCTTGAAAGGGGAGGTCGAGCATGTCGTGGCGATCGACGTGCGCGATCCAGATAAAGGGGCGAATCAGCAACGTGTTGTACACCCAATCAAAACCCCAACCAGCGAACCAGAATCGTTCCAACGCATGGCCCGCGGGAGTAGCCAGCCAGCCCTTCAAGAACTGTGGCGCTCGTAGAAATAGTAGATAGGCCACATAGATACCCAGCAGTGAAACCAAGCTGGCCGCGACCTGCAGGCTCGCTTCGATCCCTACAGAGTCGCCGATCTGTGTAGCCGGGAGCGACGACTGGAGCCATTGAAATAGCAGCGATGTGCCACCCAAGGATTCCGGCAGATTGACTAAGCCTGCCAACAACGAAAGAGCCGCCAGAATTACCAACGGAACCTGCATCGCCAAGCCGGGACGCGCCGAAATCTGCTGCTGGGCCGGGCCAAAAAATGTCAGGAAGACCATGCGAAATGTATAGAGTGAAGTGAGCAGAGCGCCTACGATCCCTGCGATCCACAGCCATACGTTGCCCCCCGGTGTGGCCCAAGTCGCAAACAGAATCGCGTCCTTGCTGTAGAAGCCCGCTGTGATCAGTGGTACCGCCGACAGCGAGGCCGAGCCGATCAGGAACGTCCAGAACGTTAACGGAAGTTGGCGACGTAGTCCTCCCATCTTGTACATGTCGTGTTCGTCATGCAGCGCGGAGATGACCACGCCCGCACCGAGAAACAACAACGCCTTGAAAAAGGCGTGCGTCATAAAGTGGAATAACGCCGCCGACCAGGCACCCACACCCAAAGCCAAAAACATATAACCGATCTGGCTGATCGTCGAATAGGCCAGCACACGTTTGATGTCATACTGCACTAGCGCACTGCAGCCCGCTAGTAGCAAAGTTGCAGCTCCCACGATCGCGACGAGGGTTTGAATGGCCGGCGCAAGACTATAGAGCACATGCATCCGCGCAATCAAATAGACTCCGGCAGTAACCATCGTGGCCGCATGAATCAGAGCGCTGACCGGCGTGGGGCCCGCCATTGCGTCGGGCAACCAAGTCTGCAGGGGCAATTGTGCCGACTTGCCCACCGCTCCACCCAACAACAGCGCGGCGACTGCCACGGGCAGCACCGAGCCGCTCTGCCACTGCTCGCTCGCACGCTGCACGACCTCTTGGATGTTCAACGTCCCCAACTGATTAAATAAGATGAACAGTCCAATCGCCATGGCAGCGTCGCCGATTCGCGTGACAATAAACGCCTTGTTCGCTGCGATGACGTTGACGGGATCGCCGTACCAAAAGCCGATCAACAGATAGCTGCACAATCCAACACCCTCCCAGCCCAAGTACAGTAGCAGCAGGTCGTCTGCCAATACCAAGACCAGCATGGAAGCGACGAATAAATTCATATAGGCAAAAAAGCGACTGTAACCTTTGTCGTCGGCCATAAAGCTGACGGAATAGATATGGATCAGCAGGGAAACGAAAGTCACGACCGCGATCATCACCAGCGATACTGCGTCGAGGTAAAATCCCACTGTCGGTGCAAAACCATCGACCTGCATCCACGTCCACAATACCTGCGAATGGGCATGTCCGTCTGGTGGCGATTGGATAAAAGTGAACCCGATCCACAGTGTCAGTGCGGTTGATAATCCAACCGATCCTACCGCGACGGCGTCGACGATCCATCGTGGGAGACGACTGCCCACGAGCGCCAGGATCAGGAATCCGGCAAGCGGCAGCGCGGGGACCAACCACAATGCTTCGTACATCTCAGCCTCGCATTTCGTTAGCCGCGTCAACGTCGAGCGTTTTCCAGACGTGGTACATCCGCAAGAGCAGAGCCAGCCCTACGGAAACTTCTGCAGCAGCCATCACCAAGATAAACAAAAACATCACCTGTCCGTCCGCCTCGCCCCATCGCGATCCCGCAACGACGAAGGCCAGACCGGCCGCGTTGAGCATGATCTCTACCGACATCAATAAAAACAACAAATTGCGACGCACCAAAACGCCCACCAGACCCAGGCAGAATAGCGCCGCAGCGAGTATCATCCCGTGTTCAATCGGTATCGTTGTCATGAAAGTTTTCCTGACTGGGTTGGATTGCGTCCACTGGCTGACGGCGACCGAGGTGCAAAGCGCCTACCAGGCCGGACAGCAATACGAAAGATGCCAGCTCGACCGCCAGCACGTATGGGCCGAACAGTGCCATGCCCACCTGCTTGGATGAGACGATTTCGGCGGGCGACGCGGAGATCGGTTGGTTGACGAGGATAAATATGATCTCGACGGTCAGGACGCTGGCCAGCAGCGCCGGACCAATCCAGCCGCGCGGCTGCAGCCATTGTTGCTCTTGCGATTGCGAGGCAGTAACATTGAGCATCATCACCACAAACACGAACAGCACCATGATCGCTCCGGCGTAGACGATCACTTCTAAAGCTGCGACGAACGGTGCGCCAAAAGTGAAAAAGACCAGCGCTACCGACAGCAGCGACACGATCAAGTACAGCAGTGCATGCACGGCATTGGCCCGCGTCACGACCATGGCCGTCGACACCAGCGCCACCAGCCCCGAAATGTAGAACACGAGATTCACGGCATCAGACCTCGCAGATCCACGGGTGGCGATTCGTTTTCTGCTTCCCCTTTGCCTTTGCCCCCGATCGACACGCCCGCCACGCGGTAGTAATTGTAGTCGGGGTACTTCCCCGGCCCGGCGATCAGAAGATCCTCTTTTTCATAGACTAGGTTTTGCCGATTGTATTCGCTCATCTCGTAGTCGGGCGTCAACTGGATGGCGTAAGTGGGACAGGCCTCTTCGCACAAGCCACAGAAAATGCAACGCGAGAAATTGATGCGGAAGAACTCCGGGTATCTACGGCCATGCTCGTCCTCAGTTGCTTGTAACGCGATGCAGGCGACTGGACAAACCACCGCGCACAAATGGCACGCGACACAACGCTCGCCGCCATCTGGATCACGCGCTAGCACAATCCGGCCGCGCCAACGGGGCGGCAGATAAGCTTTCTGCTCAGGGTATTGAATCGTCACTGGCCGACGAAACAGGTGTATGAACACCACCCAAATTCCTCGTAGCAGATGGATCATAAATCGCGCTCCTATTTCTGTTTCTTTATGGCATTGCAATGTGGCAGCGCATACACGCCTTTTTATATCCCATAGCTCAAAAAGCATCGGCCCTATGCCAGCTTGCCTGGCAAGAGCCAAGTTTTGTGAGCTAGCTTCAAAACTCCTTCACCAGCGCGGCAAGCTCGCTGGGGACGCGAAAAATTGTGGGGTCTAAAAAGTCGACGCGTAGGTCAGTCATGTATGGCACCGCCGGCTCGTTCGAGTTGCGGACCCTTATCTTCGCCGTTTCAGGAAAAACAATGCAATCTCGATCAAATTCGCCACAATATAACTGCCGCCGTCACCAACAAATTAACCAGTGACAATGGCAACATGATGGTCCATCCGAACGTCATCAGTTGGTCGTAACGTGGCCGCGGCAAGGTTGCTCGGACCAGAATGAAAACGCAGATCATGCAAGATGTCTTAAGTACAAACCACACCACACCTGGCAACCACGGTCCCAACCATCCACCAAAAAACATCGCGACGGTCAACGCGGAAATCAAGGTCACACCGATATACTCACCTAGAAAAAACATGGCAAATTTCATACCAGAATACTCGGTGTGATAACCGGCTACCAATTCGCCCTCCGCTTCCGGAAGGTCGAACGGCAGACGCCGCGTTTCAGCAAAACCCGCCACGACAAACAATACCAAACCGGCAAGCTGCGGAACGCAAAACCACAGCTCGCGCTGCGCCGCCACGATGTCGCTCAGCCGAAAGCTGCCGGCCAACATCACCACCCCCATCAGCGACAGCCCCATGAAGACTTCATACCCCAGCATCTGACCGACCGCACGCAGGCTGCCCAACAACGAATACTTGCTATTCGACGACCAACCGGCCAACGCGACGCTATAGACTCCCAGCGACGACATCCCCAACACAAACAACAGCCCCACGTCCAAATCGGAAACGACGAGCCCAGGGGCGAACGCGATCACGGCGAATGACATCAACGTCGTGACGACTAGGATCGCGGGCGCAAGAACAAACACAGCCTTGTCTGCAAACGGAGGGATCCAATCCTCTTTGGTCATGATTTTGATCATGTCGGCTACCACCTGCAGCAATCCAAACGGCCCCACTCGGTTCGGGCCCAATCGCTCCTGCCAGAACGCGAGCAGTCGCCGTTCGACCCAAATCAGCGCACCGGCGATCGTCAGTACCAGCAACAGTACTCCAACGACGGTTAGCAATGAGACCACGACATCGTTCATGCTAAGGAAACCCTTCTCTCTGTACCCGTAGCGGAAGCCGCCAAGACTTTCGGCCCCGCGTTGACAACCCTCGAAACTCTTGGCGAGTTCCGCTACGACTTACTCTCAATCTTCGAAACTCTTGGCGAGTTCCACTACAGATTACTCGCAACTGCTACTTTGCTTATCGACAACCACTCCGGTAGGCGAATCGCCGCCGTCTGCGGCAACTCGGCAGGCAGTCCAATCATTCCCTGCCCGAGCGCCGCGTCGATCTTCATCGGCCAGCGATATGTGCTTCCCTCGGATGCCAGCTCCACTTCCTGCCCATCTACCACTTCTAGGTGTTCGGCGTCGAGTGGGTTGACTGCTACGTACGGCCGCGGAACAAGCTTCATTACGGCGATTGCGCGAGAGCTCAATTCTTCCGAGCCAAACACATGGTATAACGGCACAGCCAGCCACTGATCGACTCGCGCGGAAAACGGATTGGGGACCGTGTCGAAATACAGGGCCTGGGGACTGTCAGACGGTTCGATCAAGCGGTGGCCTGCGTCCCCGCCCTTGAGCGACCCGCCGACCTCTTCTTGGAACTTGTTCAGCGATTGGACCGAATTCCAACCAGGCGACCAGTAGCGGGGAATCAATGCGGAGGGTGGCTGACCCTGGTAGCCTTCCATCGAAAATGCCAGGGGCGAATCGGGGTCATCCGGCGGCGGCGATTCGCTGACGTCCACGTCCGCGTGGATGGCAGTTCGCCCGCTGTAGCGATGTGGTTGGCGCGGAATCTTCTCCCCAGCCATGCGAAACTCAGCCGACGGCGCAACCTCAGACAGACCTGCCAACGCAGGCAGCGACTTGGCGAGCGCTGAGGTGAGATCATCGAGCGCGGACCATGTCTGGGCTGTCTGGTTTCCGGCTGTGATCATCATATCGCGCAACCAACGCCAGCTCTCCTGGACTTCACCGGCCGACACGAACACCTGGTAGCTCCGCTGCGCCCGGCCCTCGTTGTTGACCAGCGTCCCGTCCCCTTCGGCGAAGGTGGCAGCGGGCAAGACGATGTCGGCGCGGGCCATCGTGGGGTGCGGTAGATGGTCGATGACAATCACCTGCTCCGCAGCGCCGAGCAGTTTGTCGATGGTGGCCGCATCGGCGCGGCGATATAAATCGTTTTCAAGAACAATCAGCGTTTTGGCCCGGCCACTGGCCAGTTCTTCGCAGGCCGTTTCGATTCCACGCTCACCCAGCAGCCCCATCCCCAGGCTATTGCATTCAGGTACCGCGTAGGATAGTTCAGCGGGCAAGCCTTGCGCGCACAAGGCCCAAGCCACATTGGCGGCAGCTTGTAAGACTGACTTACTTCTCAGGCTCGTGCCGGAGATAATCAGTGGTCGTTTGGAGTCGCGCAGGGACGCGGCAATGGTCTGTGCCAAGTCCGCCAGCTCTTGGGAAAGATTGTCCACGGCGGGCGATTCCTCGCTCAATGCACGAGCAATGGCGAAACCCAGCCGAGCAATATCATCTGGCGCGGCGCGGTAGAGCTGCGCTGCCAAGTCATCCAAACGCGTGGCCGATGGTGTGGCGATGAACAAAGGCCCGCGCTCCTTCTGGATCGCTTCGCGGACCGCCGTGTCGTGCCAGGCAGGGATGTGCAGCTCATCGGCGATGCCCATCGCCTGCACCAGCCCAGCTTGTCTGACCCCCAACGCCATCATCGGTGCCGTATTGGAAATGTCTTCGCCCAAAATCAACGTTGCATCAGCACGGCCGATGTCTGCCAGAGACGGGCTGCGAGCCGGACCCTGTTGCAGGATCTTCAAGACGCTGTCGATGTCACTACAATCTTGGTCCGACACGCCACAGTAAAAACGTTCTGGGCCAACCAATGTCCGCAATGCGAAGTTGGCCTCTAACGATGCGCGCGGCGAGCCAATGCCGATCACGCTCTGGGAATCCCGTAGCTGCTCAGCCGCGCGCTCCAGCGCAGCGTTGCGCGTAGCCGGCCGCAGTGCACCACAGCCTCCCTCGTCCGACAATGGTAGTTCCACACTCCGTTGCGCGAGGTTGTGTTCATCCTTGGACCGCACCAACGCCTGGCGGATGCGGTGCGGATCGTTGACGAACTCGTATCCGAAACGCCCGCGGTCGCACAGCCAATAGCCGTTGACTTGCTCATTGTAGCGGTTGCGGATGCGTCGCAAGATGCCGTAGCGTTCCCCTGGGATCGTATTGCAGCCGACGCTGCAATGCGCACACACTGACGGAGCTGTCTGCAAGTCCCACTTGCGGGTAAAGTGCTGTTTCAATGTCTTATCGGTAAAGACACCCGTGGGGCAAACCTCGATCAGATTGCCGCTGAATTCACTCTCGAGCACGCCATCTTCATCGCGGCCAAAGTATAGATGGTTGTGCGAGTTGAGGACGGTCAGATCGCGTCCACCCGCATGGTCGTTATAAAAACGCGTGCAACGATAGCAGGCGATGCAACGGTTCATTTCGTGATTGATAAACGGGCCCAGATCCTGATTGCGGTGAGTCCGCTTTTTGTAGCGAAAGCGGCGATAGTTGTGGCCGGTCATCACGACCATGTCCTGCAGATGGCATTCGCCCCCTTCGTCGCAGACCGGGCAGTCGTGAGGGTGATTGGTCATTAGCCACTCGCACACTGCGGTTCGGAACTCAGCGGCGTCGGGATCGCTGATCGAGACTCGCGTCCCTTCGGCCGCGTTCAACATACAAGCCATCTCGACTCGCCCATGCGTATCGCTCTCATCCTTGAAATGCTTCACCGCGCATTGCCGGCACGCTCCTATCGAGTGCATGCCTGGATGCCAGCAGAAATAGGGCAGATTGAAACCGAGCGAGAGGCAGGCGTGCAATACGTTCTGTCCGGCGGGCACCTCGTAAGGTTTATTCTCGATGTATATTGTTGGCATCAACGCGCTCCAATTGAGTCGAGAGCTCGCTTATAAGAACATCCGCGATCGCGGATATGTTGCTCAAAATCTTCTCGGAAAAACTTCAATCCGCTTTGCAAAGGCTCCATCGCGCCTGGTGCCAATGCGCAAAACGTATGTCCCGGCCCTAGCCATTTCGTGTGTTGTTCCAGAATGTGCAGTTCTCGCTCCTGCCCATCTCCATCTTCGAGGGCTTGCAAGATGCGTGCCATCCACGGCAGGCCATCTCGACAAGGGGTACAGTAGCCGCATGATTCCTGAGCGAAGAATTTCTGCAGATTGCAAATCATCCCGATCGGACAAGTTCGATCGTCCAGCACGATGATGGTGCCCGTACCGAGTCGGCTACCCACTTTCCCAACCGAGTCGAAGTCCATAGCCACATCGAGGTGCTCTTCGACCAAGAAATCTGTGGACGCACCGCCCGGCAACAACCCTCGAAACTTATAGCCGTCGCGCATGCCGCCAGCATGCTCCTCCAAGATTTCTCGCAGTGGCGTTCCCATCGGCAATTCCCAAAGCCCCGGTCGCTTGACGCGACCGCTGGCACCGTACAGCTTCGTCCCCCCACTGCCGTCCGATAGGCTCAAGCTTTTGAACCAGTCAGCACCCCTATTGACGATGTGCGGCACATTGGCCAGCGTCTCGACGTTGTTGACCACGGTCGGAGAACCCCATAACCCGCTGACTTGAGGGTACGGTGGCTTGGCCCGCGGTGACGCCCGTCGTCCCTCCAGTGCATTCAACAAACCGGTCTCCTCGCCGCACATGTATCGCCCGGCGCTGACGTGTAGATGCATTTCTAAATCGTATCCGCTACCCAGAATATTCGTCCCCAGATAACCCTGCTGATAAGCCTCGGCAATCGCTGCTTGGATGCGCTTAGCGGCCAGTTTATAAGCCCACCGCAGAAAGATGTACGCGACGCCCGCTTCGATCGCATAAGCCGCCACGATGGCCGCTTCGACAATGGAATGGGGATCGCCTTCCAACAGCCAGCGGTCCTTAAATGTTCCGGGTTCCATCTCATCTGCATTGACGGCTAAGTACTTCGGCCGCCGAGCATCCTTTCCCATCGGTACAAAGCTCCACTTCTTGCCGGTCGGGAATCCCGCACCACCGCAGCCACGAAGATTCGCGGCGGTCACCATGTCTTGCACATCCTGCGAAGACATCTCGCGCAGCACCTTGCGCACGGCCTGATAGCCGCCGACCTGTTCGTAGCCGGCGATGTCAAGCGGTTCGCGATCGGGACGGATGTTCTTGGTTAGCGGTGTTTCCTGGCTCATGGGTAGCTTTCCAAGATGGCATCGATCTTTTCGTCAGCCAGGTCTCCATAAAGTTCCTCGTCGATGATCATGGCCGGCGCGTGGTCGCAATTGCCCAGGCACGAAATCGGTAACAATGTGAAGCGTCCGTCGCTACTGGTCTCGCCCAAACCAATCCCCAGCCGTCGGGTGAGTTGCTGAAGAAGATTCGGGAAGCCCAGCATCCAGCAGCTCACGCTGTCGCAGACCAAAATCACGTGCCGACCGACCGGCCTGCGAAAAATCATCGTATAAAACGTAGCGACGCTTTCCAACTCGGCGGGGGCGAGCTTCAGCATCTCAGCAACATCCTGCAGCCCTTCGTCGGAGACCCAGCCACGATGCTTCTGCACGATTTTGAGCGCTTCGGGGCCGACCGCCAACTTGGTTGGATACTTGGACAGCTCCGCTTCGATCTCGCTGCGTTCTTGGTCGCTTAACATAGTGCATTCCTCTATCGCTGATTGCCAAGTTATCGTGGGATAAGCTTCCAGCTTGTCGTCGTGGGATAAGCTTCCAGCTTGTCATCGTGGCACAACCTTCCAGCTTGTTATCGTGGGATAAGCTTCCAGCTTGTCATCGTGGCACAACCTTCCATCCTGTTATCGTGGGATAAGCTTCCAGCTTGTCATCGTGGGATAAGCTTCCAGCTTGTCATCGTGGCACAACCTTCCATCCTGTTATCGTGGGATAAGCTTCCAGCTTGT
>CAKQNH010000047.1 GCA_934255105.1 uncultured Pirellulaceae bacterium | reverse complement strand
CCACAGAACGTGGATGCTGTCGGGATCGCCATGGATGCCGACGGGGCCATCTACTTTGGCTTGGGAACCGCCAATTATGCCAACGCCTATTTGACCGATGAGCAAGGTAAAGCCCACTATGACTTAGAGGGTGAACGCGGGACGGTGCAGCGCATCGCTCCCCACCTGCAATCGCGCGCGACGATATGTACCGGTGTGCGATTTCCGGTGGCGCTGGCTTTCAACGCCAATGGTGATTTGTTCTGCACGGATCAAGAGGGGGCGACTTGGCTACCCAACGGCAATCCGCTGGACGAATTGTTGCACATTGTCCCCAAGCGACATTACGGCTTTCCACCACGCCATCCGCGTCACAATCCCGAAGTGATCGACGAACCATCGGTATTCGATTATGGACCTCAGCATCAATCCACATGCGGCATGTTTTTCAACGACGCGCCGGCGGGCCAGCCCATTTTCGGCCCCGAGTCTTGGCGTGGTGATGCGATCATTTGCGGCCAGTCGCGCGGCAAGCTGTACCGTACCAAGCTCGCGGAAACTGCCGCGGGCTATGTGGCTAGCACTCAGTTGATTGCTCGTCTGCAAATGTTGACCATCGACGCTTGTCTGGCACCCAACGGAGACATCATCGTGGCGTGCCACAGCGGGCCGCCCGATTGGGGAACAGGCCCCACCGGCACCGGTAAATTGTTTCGCATCTCATGGGATCAGCCGCCGCAGCCAACCGTTGTGGCCACTTGGGCTGAAGGTGAGCGTGAAGTGCGCATTGCCTTAGATCGTCCCATCGACCCCGCGTGGTTGAAAGATGCGCTGGCCGAGGTGCGCATCGAGTTCGGAGCGAGCGTCCGCGCCGGCGATGCGTTGGAAAATCTGAAGCCCCCCTACGCTGTCGTGCAAGGCCAAACATTGCAGCCTCGCCACACTCTAGCCGTGCATGCGCTGAGTGTCACCAGCGATTTGCGCACGCTCATTCTGAATACAGAGCCAATGCAGGAGGATGTGCACTACGCCGTCGCCATCCCGTTGGCAGTTGCACAGCCCAATAACACACAGTCCGATAACACTCCACACCAAGACGCGCTCGAGTGCCTGCCGCGCATGGATGTGGATTACGACCTGCGAGGCGTCTGGGCACAGTGGACTCCCGCCGATCGGTCGCAATCGCCATTGAGCTGTTGGCTTCCACACGCGAACTGGGAGGTAGCCACGCAATGGATGCAAGGCAGTAGCCAGCACGCAAGGTTCTTCGCTGCTGTACGCGGCGGTGATGGCGAACTGCGTATCTCTACTAAAATTAATATCAGAGACATTCTCCGCCCGGCCGTGCAAGTGGGCGCCGAGCTCGATTACCAATGGCCAGAGGAGTTGGTCTACGTTCAAATCGACGGAGCAGATCAAGTCGAAGTTGTGGATAGAATGCTAGAAGCGCCCCAGCCGGTTACAAGCGACGTGCAGCAGCGCCACACGATGCTGGTCAGCGCGATCGATGATGCTTGGTTATCGCTAAACATCGGCTTGCGAGTTGCCGCAGGCGAGACACCTAAACTAGCGCTCAACCTTTGGACCAACGAAGACGATCGGCCGCGAGCAATCCCCGCCCACCGCTTCGGACTTCCATGGCTGAACACCGCAGACACCAAAACGGATGCCAAGTCCGCTCATGAGGCTACTGCAATTGCCGAGATCGACGGGGGCAATTGGGGCAAAGGTAGACGTGTGTTCCACAGCCAGGCAGCCGGCTGCTTCAAATGCCACGCCATGCAAGGGGATGGTGCTAAGCTAGGTCCCGATCTTAGCAACCTTCGCTTTCGTGATTATG
The DNA here is from genome assembly GCA_934255105.1 of uncultured Pirellulaceae bacterium. Lineage (GTDB taxonomy): Bacteria > Planctomycetota > Planctomycetia > Pirellulales > Pirellulaceae > Aureliella. The sequence continues at coordinate 11,397 of CAKQNH010000047.1, read as the reverse complement.
CGTCAGTCATGCGTGACATAGAGCACCCCAGCTTTGCGATCAATCCAGATTACGTGGGGCACTTAATATTGATGAAGGATGGCCGCGTCCTCACGGGGGTGCTGCGCAGCAAGGATGGAGCGACAGTGATTGGAAATCAATTGGGTGAGGAGACCGTGCTGGACACCGAGCGGATAGAGAGCATGAAACCTGTCGATTTGTCGATCATGCCCACGGGGACCCTTGACCTCTTGGACATCGACCAGCGTCGCGACTTGATGACTTTCCTCTTGACCGCTCCGCCTCATATGCCGCTTGATGCTCCGCTACCAGCGCCACGCCTGAGAACCGCCAGCGAAGTAGCTGCCAAGTTGCAGGGCTCTCAACCGCTGCCCGCAGAGCTCAAGCCGCTGAAGATTGTGTTGGTGGCGGGCACGAAAGACCATGGCCCCGGAGAACATGACTATCCGGCCTGGTTAGTGCAGTGGGGGCAACTGATGTCTGCAGCGCCAGCGGTGGATGTCGATGTAGCCTGGGATTTTCCGGACAACGACCAACTCGCCAAGGCTGACATGTTAGTTTTCTTCCAGAAGGGAACTTGGAACGATACGCGGCAAACCCAGATGGACGCCTATTTTGAACGGGGCGGCGGGGCCGTGTATGTGCACTGGGCGGTCAACGGCGACGAACGCGTAGCAGATTTCTCCAAGCGCATCGGTCTGGCATCGCAAAGTCGCGGAGCCGGTTATCGCCACGGTCCACTCCAGTTGCAGATCCATTCGACCGATCACCCCATCGTCCGCAACTTCGAATCGTTGGATCTTTATGACGAAAGCTATTGGAGATTAACCGGAGATCCGCAACGAGTCACTTTGCTGGGTACCAGTCGAGAGGAAGGCGAGCCGAGACCTCAGCTTTGGACGTATGAGCAGGGGAGCGGGCGAGTTTTTGTCAGCATACCTGGGCACTACAACTGGACGTTTGACGATCCACTGTTCCGCATAATTCTGCTGCGCGGGATGGCTTGGACCGCGCACCAGCCCATCGATCGCTTCAATGAGCTGGTGCCGCTGGGTGCCCGCATGTCGCAATAACCGAGCACTTAGTATCGTGAGAAGAATGACTATCGTAACTTCGTTCAGCTAAAACCCTATTTCGAGAAGCCCACTGCCATCGAGTGGGGCTTCGCTAATGATCAGGTCTGCATTGCTGGATAGTTCGCCCCCCTATCTTATGTTTCCGACCAGACGCCAGGAATAGGGACGGGGTAATAGCCCTCGGCGTCCGCTTTGACCGGCACCTCAGAGTCGTAGTTCAAAGCGTCGATATCTGCGACGAACTGGAAGTTCGAATTATACATTTCGTCCCAAGTGATCATGCGGCCGCTGTGCAGGGCGGCTCGACCCATTAGGTCGGCAAAGTTGGACATGGCCGCGCGACGAGTTTCGTTTTGCGGTTTGTCATTGCGGATGCTGTCCAGCAGCACGCTCCATTCAGCATCCCAGGGCGAGACATCCTCGGGGGGAGCTTCCCATGCGATGTTATCTTTTTGGATTCGCTGGTCTTTGAAGATGCGCGAGTTACCGGCGTGAATGTTACCGGAAAACTGTCCCGCACACTTAGTTCCGTGCACGTAGGTAGCGAAATCGTTGAAGCAATCTCCTCCTAACCAGCGGACATCATCGGTGGCCTTGGTGCCATCGGCAAACGTCCATTCGACAGACATCGAATCGAACCCTTGGCCATGGTTGGTGCTGTTGGCCGCGCGGCCACCTATGCCCAGAGCGGTGACGGGCAGGGCATCTTTCAACCAGCAGATTTCGTCGATCTGATGGATATTCATCTCGGCAAATAAACCGCCGGAGATCCAAAAGAAACGAGTAAAGTTCTGGATCTGCCACATCAATTCATTGGCCCCTTCGGGCATTTTTCCCATGCCGCCAACATGATGCATGCGGTACGCACGAATCAATTGCAGATCTCCCATTTCACCGTTGCGAATACGCTCGATCATGGCTTGTCGGTTCACACTGTGGCGGCACTGCAAGCCGGCAGCGATTTTCAGGTTTTTTGGCTCGGCTGCTTCGCCTGCTTTGATCAACCGCCGCAGCCCGGGAGCGTCCGGTGCGAACGATTTCTCCATAAACACGTTAACACCTTTTTCGACTGCGTACTCCAGTTGCGTAGGACGAAAGTAGGCGAAGTTGGTCAACATGGCAACGTCGTTGGGCCCCAGACAGTCGATCGCTTTTTTATAAGCATCGAAGCCAATGAAGCGGCGGTCCTGCGGAACGTCGATGCGATCCCCATACATGTCTTTGAGTGCTTTATGGGATCGCTCGAGTCGATTTTCCGCAACATCGGCCATGGCTACCAGCTTGACAGGTCCAAGGTGCGACGAATTCATCGCATTGCCCACCGCCCCACTGCCGCGTCCGCCACATCCGATAAGTGCTAAGCGGATCGTGTTGTCTTCTCCCGCATGCACCGCCGGGACTGCCGTTTGGCCAAGTGTCATTGACGGGAAGGACACTGCAGCAGCGGTGGTTGCCGCCAGCCCTGCGGTAGTGCCCAAGAATTGACGACGCGTCGAGGCTTCGCCCGTTGAGCAAGATTCGGTTGAGCAAGATTCATTCGAACGGGATGGTGTTTCGAGAGGCTCGCAACTCATGGTAGGTCTCCGGAGAGGATTGGAAGGATGTTAGTAGGTCATAGGAATCTCGTTCCCGACAAGTAGCCATGATAACCCAAAAACACCTTCAATGGTGGGACAGGTCTATCGCGTGCCAGGAAATCGCAGCCCAGGGTGGCAGCTCGATGAATTCCTGCAATGTCGAGCCGGACTACTCGCGAAGTACTGCTGTGGCGTGTTGGGCGAATAATCCGCGCAGATCGTGTTCGTACGTCTGCAAAATCTGCGTGCCCAAGCCATCCACGTCACCACAGCGGTAGAGTGCACGAGCCAAGATGATCTCGCGCAGCGGTTGCGAACGCGTTTCGTTCCCTGAAGCGTTATGTGCAGCAGAAATTTCCGTGATCGCATACCCCATCATCCCTTCCTTCCGCAATAGTTCGGCTAAAGGCTTTGCCGCTCGGGAGTCTGCGAGCGTTTCGAGGGCCATCGCAACGGCGCGATGATGTGAAAACTCAGTCGACGCATCGAGTTGTTCGAGCTTTCTTATAATCGTTGCCAGGGCGCCAGCAGCTCCGGAGCGTCCTAAGGCAATGATGTGAGAATCGAGACGAGAAATGCTGCCACCGAACTGTCCCATCCCGCGGAAATTCCAACCGGTGTCCCAGGCAGCTCCGTCGACCGCGTCGATCAACACCTGACCGCCGCTCGAATCACCAAGCATCCCGAGTATGTTCGCATAGACCAACTTATCTTCATCGCTCGATGCAGAAGTCAAGGCAGTTCTTAGGAGCGGCAGTGCGGCGTCACTATTCTCCAAAACTACCGCTAGACCACGATACTCATGGACAACCGACTTGACCGCCAAAGCGATTTGTTCGGTCGTCATCACTGCCGAATCGCGCTGCGTCAGCACATCGGGCTCAAGCGAACCGATTTCGATCAGATGTTGCTGGAGCGCCGGCATATTGATCGAGCGGAGTGATGTGTTTCTCTCCGCAGCCATCGCAGCGGCAACGCCTGCCGCATAACCTTGATTCTGGATGCAAGCCTGCATCCTCAGGATCGGTATCGCGTCGCGATGAGCGCTAATCGCTAGTCCGGTAACTAAAATCCCATCCAGTCCCTTCGGCAATAATGCGCGGTAGGGTACCGGCACCGTCATTTGTTTCTTGTCGGGAAAGTTGATAAGAAAAACTGGATGGACAGTGAAGCCATGCGTATCGAAATTGCTCTGATGCATGGCGATGGTGTCAAAATAGGTTCGCCCGTTCATCAAATCCAAGGGAGTGATGAAGACCTCACCGACAATTCGCCGCCGTTCACGCGAATCGATAAACGGCGAAATGTCGTAGCTGTCTTTATACTTGCGTCGCGCAGAAACGATCATCCGCCACTGATCCACCTGGTCGGATTCATCTGAAAATGAGTAATCGGTATTTGTATAGCCGGTACCCAAAGCTCGCGGTGATAACCCGGTCCCTTGCATCGCGACGTGATCCGATGACGTGGAGATTGTTTCCGCCCCGGCGGCAGCGGCGACGTCAGCATTGCCCGTTGCATCGACGACGATTTTAGCCAACACGGCTCCGCGCTGCGTCGGCGTGGCAACGACAACCCCTTTGACGAAGTCGCCACTCAGAAGCGTGCCGACGCCGAGAGTAGAAAACCAGACATCACAGCCTGCTTTGCGGGCTTCCGCTCGCCAATATTCACGTTTTGCAATAGGGTTCCAACCGCCGCGACGCTCAGGGCCACCCATCGCCGCGACGCTTTTATCGACCTCGCTGCTGAAACCTTTCCGGTAGCCGTGGTAGTAACTGCTAATCAATCCCAATGTGCCCACGCCGCCGAGATGATCTTGATACTCAATCAACAATGTCTTGGATCCGCGACGTGCGGCGCTGATCGCTGCCGGTGCGCCTCCCGTTCCGCCACCTACGACGACCACGTCGTATTGGCCAAGGATTGGCAATGCGCACTCGGGGGACGGAACTGTCGGCATGTTCGTGTTCGATGGCCGTGGGCCTTGCAGAAACTCATGCACACTGATGTGCTCCTCTATATCTTCAGCTCTGTGCCCAGCTACGGTTAAACCCTTGAGTTCCCCGAGATCGCCGACCTGCTCTGCCGAAGCCGCCCCGACTCGCGTCCCCAATCGCATCAGATTCAAAGGGCGCGTCAGCGTCGCGGCGGCCGTGCGGGAAACGTCCGCCGCGCCGCCTAGCACGAATAATCGCGTCAGGCCTGAGGGTTGAGTGACACCGAGAGAAACCGTGGCCGGATCAAATTCATCCACGGTCGAACTGGCTTGTGAAATGATTGGGTCCGGTGGGACCTGGAAGAGGAAATCGGATTCATCCACTAAGGCGACGTCGAATGTCAGGTCCCGGAACTGCTGTTCAGCATCAGCGAACGAGGCGTAGTGAGTGTCTTTGAGGGCGATGTCCATCGAATAGACAAACACATCGTGTACCCCATCTTGCGAAGCGAACTTAACATCCGCTTGTTCAACCCGAAGTCCTGGTGCGGACTGCGGTTCGCCCCCCACCACAATTCTCTGAAACGTCTGTGGCTGCGACGGATAGGCAACGCATTTAGCTCCCGCGATTCTGGCCACCGTCCCTCGCATGGTCGCATCGATGATTGTCTTTGCCTTCACCGCTTGCCGACCGGCGCGGTTCGCCATCACCACACCAGCCAGCTCCCCGTTCTCATCTCGCAGTACATCCGTCACGGGTGAACCGTAGAGGAACGTCACACCCGCATCGATTAGTGCTTGATCCAATGCGTATTTGACTTGCATCGGAGTGGGAGGTTGGCGGGCCTGGTCTGTTTTTTCAAGTACCGGCCGATCTTCGATGACGATCAATTCGCCTAGCAACATCCGCTCGACACTCTCAGCCTTACGAACCAAAACCTTGATGTGACTACAAGGCTGCTCAATGGTCAACGTTAAATTGTTGGGGGTGTTTTCGGACAACTGCGCATCAATATTCTCGTTCTTGACTACGCCGAGATCACGCCACTGAGTCCCGTTCGGCGAAGTCCAAACCTGCATCTCGGCCACTTCGAATTCGCCCTCGCGCCGATAGGCGAGTAGATGAAACTGTTTGACTCGCTTGTTGCCCTCAAGTTTAGCAATAATCGTTACATCGTTACTGAACTGTACCGACTCGTGAACTGCACCACCGGCGCGTTTGTCCGCTAACTTCCCGGGAGGATTACTGTCGGCGTGAGCAGAATCGGACGCTATGTCAGTTTCGTAGGTGAACGGCAGGCGATTGATCCAGATCGACTCAAGGTCGGGTGCCACAAAGAGCTTCTTTTCCAAAGCGGTTTGAGGCTGCTCGTCGGGCTGGAGCCAAAGCCGAAGGGTGCCGCAGACGTCCTCTCCAAGATAGGGTTTCGGAGCGGCGAGAAAAACAGATGCCCCATTTTCCGCTGCAGCGATGGCTGCCGTGACCGCTCCAGTCGTACCGCCCACGACCACCACATCGGCTTCGTAAGCCAGCGGAATCGCTCGCTCGGATTGCAGCAGGCTCGTGTCGGCTTGAGCAAAAGATGTGGAGCTAATGCAGAAAATCAAGAATAGTAATCGTTTCATGGGTCATCCATAGGCAGGTGAGCTAGGTGGGACGTACGGTCGAAAGTCTCGATGGCTTAGGCTACATTATCATTTCGACCTCCTAAGTTTATCAGAACTCAACTCGCTGCGTTGCCTCCTTTTGAAGCCTGCTTTTTGATGACGCCGCTACCCATTGTCAATCCGCCCCATCCGCAGCGTTCCGCGGCGAAGCCCGCTGCGCGGTTTCGCACTGTCGCTGTCCATGCTTACCGAGTTTCCCTTTTTCTAATCATCATTTCGATGATTCACTTTGGGCATCGTTGGTATAACGCTCAGCGTCGGGGCGTTCGCGCTGAGCCGATCCCTGTCGCCGAGGTTCGAAGATTCTTTCCGGGGGCCGTGCAACTCGGCGCGTACGACCCACAGCATGGAGGACAAACGGTGACAGATCGCGACGGAAAACCATTGGGCTTTGTCGTGCAAACCTCGCCCGAATCGGACAACGTGATCGGCTTTTCCGGCCCCACCAATACGCTGATCGCTTTCGATACCGACAATAAACTTTCCGGTCTGACCGTCATTCGCAGCGGCGATACGAAAGAACACCTGCAAGACGTCACGCGAAACGCAGCCTTCATGACTTCTCTCAATGGGTTATCTTGGCAACAAGCTGGCGCTGTCCAGGTCGATGGCGTTTCGGGTGCCACGTTGACAAGCATGGCGATCATGGACGGAATTTCGCTACGACTGGGAGGCGACAATCCAGCCTCGCGATTCCCCGATCCCATCTCGATCAACGAAGTCAAACCTTTTTTTGAAACTGCTGTTTCACTTATCCAGGATGATCAAAAGCCGAGCCTACTCAAAGTGCTTGATGAGCCAGGTGAAGTGCTTGGATGCGTTACGCGCACGTCGCCCCATGCCGATCAAATGATTGGTTATCAAGGCCCGACCGACACGCTCATCGCAATCAACAACATCGGCACGGTGATCGGCGCAGCCATTCGGCGGAGCTTTGACAATGAACCGTTTGTTCAGTATGTCAAAGAAGACCACTATTTTTTCAATACCTTTAAAGGCTTCACGCTGGCCGATGTTGCCGCACTAGACATGGTGGATGCTGGAATAGACGGGGTTTCGGGGGCGACAAAGACAAGCACAACAGTGGCAGAATCGGTGATTGCAACGGCTGGAAAAATCGAGCAAGAAAAGCCGCTGCCGGAAAAGAAACCGCAGGTGTGGTTGCAAGTTACGAATCGTGACTATGGTACAGCACTTGTCGTCATTGCTGCACTGGCGATCGCTTTGACTCACTTGCGAGGCAACAAACGGCTGCGAATTGGATTGCAAATCGTTTTGGTAGCTTATCTTGGTTTCATCAACGCGGACATGCTCTCGCAGGCTCTATTGGTAGGATGGGCTCAGAACGGTGTTGCTTGGAAAGGGGCACCAGCGTTAGTATTGTTAACCTTGGCCGCGTTGGCCTGCCCGGTCTTTACAGGAAAGCAAGCCTACTGCACTCACCTGTGTCCTTTCGGCGCGTTACAAGATTGGCTGCGACGAGTACCTCTACGCGTGCGCGTTCCTCGGCGGATTGATCGAATCCTGCGGTTGCTGCCTACGGCGTTGTTAGTCTTTGTCGTTGTCATCGCGATGCTACACCTGCCGGTAAGTCTGGTCGGACTTGAGCCGTTTAACGCATTCGTCGTTCGCATTGCGGGAGCCGCCACGGTCACCGTGGCGGTAATCGGCCTGGTATCATCGATGCTGGTTCCGATGGCTTATTGCCACTATGGGTGTCCAACGGGCGAGATGCTCCGTTATTTGCGGATCAGCAGTGCTAGTGGGCGACTGGCCCGTCGCGATCTAGTTGCTACCGCACTCACCCTCGCCGCCGTCGGCATGTATTTGTGGCCAATGAAATGAAATGAACATTGTGTTCCGCTACCAACAGACTCCACGGGTATTGGGAGCGCATCACGCTGTGGAGTGGTGTTATAATGATTATGATATGCGTCGAGCCAGCCTAGCCTGCCACTGGCGGTGCCTCTGTACTTGTTGATCTCCCCGTGAACATCCCCCGCCCCCTTTCACCATGTGATAAGTAGTGATGTCGAAAATAGGACGCACTTATCAATGGCCCCTCAATGAGCTGGAATGAACGAATGAACCGAAGATTGTTTTCTGCTGCCGTGCTTTCGCTAACTTTTGTATTGCTCACCACAGCGGCTCCGGGCAGTGATCCTGCCCAGGATTCCGCTGGAGATTCCGGCTGGAAGGCTGGTGCATCAAAGATCGTTATCACGCCGGGAAAGCCGATGTGGATGGCAGGCTATGGGGGACGCACTCTACCATCGGACGGCAAACTGACCGAGCTATGGGCGAAAGCGCTTGTGCTCGAGGACCATGACGGCCATCGCGGTCTCGTCCTGACCCTGGACCTCGTCGGCATCGATCGCACCCTCTCGCAAGCACTCTGCGATTCATTGAAGAAGCAATATGGACTGCAGCGTGATCAGATCGCGATCTGCACTTCGCACACCCACAGCGGTCCCGTCGTGGGCAGAAATCTCGAGCCTTTGCACTACTTGCAGCTCGATGCGTCCCAACGAAAAGCGATCGATGACTGGGCCGCGACCTTTCAAAAGCAGGTGGGGGTTGTGGTCGGCGAAGCGATCGATAAACTCGCGCCGAGCAAGCTGACGTGGGGCAGTGGCTCAACGAATCTTGCAGTCAATCGCCGGACAAACTCTGAACCGACTGTCCCCCTGGAGCGAACCGAAGGCAATCTAAAGGGACCCAGCGATTACGACGTACCTGTACTCGCCGTCCGAGACGCTGACGAAAACCTGACCGCAGTCCTGTTCGGATATGCCTGCCACGCGACGACGCTGAGCGGCTATCAGTGGTCGGGTGACTACCCCGGATACGCGCAAATAGATCTGGAGGAAGCACATCCGGACTGCGTCGCACTGTTCTTTGCGGGTTGTGGTGCCGACCAGAATCCGCTGCCGCGACGGACAGAGGAACTGGCTAAGCATTACGGCGAGCGATTGGCAACGGCCGTAGACGCTGTCTTGCTGACGTCGCAGATGCAGCCCGTCAAAGGATCGCTGCGGACTACCTATGCTGAAATCGACCTGCCGTTCGATAAGCTGCCGACGCGCGAGCAAATCGAGCTGAACGCCAAGTCCGATAACCGCTACGAAGTAGCCCGCGCGAAGATGCTGCTCAAGCAAATCGATGGCGGTACGCCGCTCAGTCAAACGTACCCCTATCCAGTGAGCGTCTGGTCAATTGGCGATGATGTACAGTTTGTGACTCTGGGGGGTGAAGTAGTTGTCGATTATGCAATCCGGCTCAAGAGCGAGTTGGATGGCACAGCGACTTGGGTAGCCGGCTACGCAAACGACGTCATGGCTTACATTCCCTCGCGACGCGTACTTGCCGAGGGCGGCTACGAGGGGGGCGGAGCGATGGTGTACTATGGGCGGCCGACCATCTGGTCTCCAGAAATCGAAAACGACATTGCCAATGAAGTCCATCGGCAGGTCGAGTCGCTGGCGACGCCAGACACCGCTAAATCCGGCGCTGAAGTCGGAGTTAAGGCCGCTGTCGGAAACTGACCACCACGCGCAGAAAGAAAGGCAGAGTAATGAAAGACGTAGAACATCACAAGTCGAACCATCCTGCCGATCGGCGGCAATTCCTGAAACGTGCCGCTACGAGTGCCAGCGTCGTTGCCGCCGCTGCGATCGTACCGGCGAGCGTGCTGGGGGCCAACGCGCCAAGCAATCGAATCAACGTTGGCCTGATCGGCTGTGGTCATCAAAGTCAGCGGATCGTGCCTGCTTTCTTGACCCACGAAGATATGCAGTTGGTAGCGGTTTGCGACGTCAATCGAAGCGGGATCGGTTACTACTACCCAGAGCAAGTGCTGGGACGGGAAACCGCGCAGCGCTGGGCCAACGAACACTACGCCGCGAAGACTCGCAGTGGCAAATTTGATGGTTGCCATGCCTACTCCGATTTCCGGGACCTGCTTGCGCGCGATGATATCGACGCAGTCGCAATCGTCGTCCCGGATCATTGGCACGCGCTGATCGCGATCGCGGCAATGAAAGCGGGCAAAGATGTTTATTGCGAGAAGCCGCTTTCATTGACCATTGGCCAGGGACGGCAGATGGTCAACGCGACGGGCAAGTACAACCGCATCTTTCAAACGGGTGCACAGTTCCGCTCCAGCCCCAATGTGCGTCGTGCCTGCGAATTGGTGCGCAACGGACGTTTAGGGAAGATCCACACAGTTCGCACGTGGGTGGCACCCAACAGTTTCGAAGGGCCGGGCCCGAATTGGAAGCCGATGCCGGTACCCGCAGGATTCGATTATGAATTCTGGTTGGGTCCAGCACCCGAGGCGGCCTACCACATCGAGCGCTGCTTCTTTCGCTGGCGGTACATTCTCGACTACTCCAATGGACAAACCGCCAACTATGGTGCGCACACGAACGATATCGCACAGTGGGGACTGGGCATGGATGGCACCACACCGATCGAGTTCGAAGACAATGGTTCCGAATTCCTGCCTGCAGGCAGCTTGTTCACCACCGCCAGCAAGACTGCGTTTCGCGCTCGTTACGCAAATGGAGTCGAACTGCTGTGCGAAACTCGCAACAGTGCCGCGACCAAGTTTGAAGGGAGCGAGGGTTCGCTGGAGATCACGCTCGGCGGCAGCTTGAAAACCTTTCCTGAGAACATCAAAGACTCCGTGATCGGGCCGAATGAAATTCATCTGACGCGCAGCAATCAGGCGCGCGAGGAGAATGTACGCGATCTCATCGATGCCGATCATGTGCGCAATTTTTTAGATGCGGTCAAAAGTCGCCAGGAGCCGATCGAACCTGTCCAGAACGGTCACAGCTCGGCGAGCCTCTGCATCCTGGGCAATATCGCTCAGCTTGTGAAACGCAAATTCGACTGGGATCCCGTGGCCGAACGCAGCTCCGACAACGAAGTTAACGCACTGCTATCGCGACCAATGCGAACCCCCTGGACGCTCCCCAGCTAGACATCGCGTGGGATAAGCTTCTAGCTTGTCGTGGGATAAGCTTCTAGCTTGTCGTGGAATAAGCTTCCAGCTTGTCGTGGTATAAGCTTCCAGCTTGTCGTGGAATAAGCTTCCAGCTTGTCGTGGAATAAGCTTCTAGCTTGTCGTGGA
>CAKQNH010000046.1 GCA_934255105.1 uncultured Pirellulaceae bacterium | reverse complement strand
ATCCATATTGTGGGCCACGCATGTTTGAGGACCATGCAGTTGCTGCGAGCTCCGACCTTGCTGCGAGATTATAACGAGCTGGAAAATGCGCTCGGCTCGCGGTTGCCCCGGGGAGATTCCGTGTGGGGGCGGATGCTACCTGAAAGCGCCCAGAGTTGGCTTTACCGCTTTGGCTTTGAGCGCGGTTTTATGGACATTGCATTGGATAAGTTTTTTGTTCGCCCATTTATCGGCTTGTTTGGCTGGTTCGACAGGTTGGAGAGGCGAGCGACGGATCTCATGAGCCAAGAGCCATCGCGCGAGTCGGACCAGGTGGAGTTGCATCCTGAAGTCTCTAGGGAGGCCATTTAAAGTGATGCCTGAACTTCATTTTCCTTGGCTGGCAGCCTCCATAGCCGTTCCGCTGTTGGGCGCACTGTGTCTGTGCTTTGTGCGGCATGTCGATCAAGCGCTGCGGTGTGGAATCCTATTTAGCTGCATCGCGCTCGCGCTCACCTGCGGCGGCTTGGTCGACTACTTGATGCTGGCAGGCTTCGAGGCGCACGACCTGTGGTTGTGGGGGCGATTTGCAGCGGTGGACAGCCCCATAGCGTTCGATGTTTTAGTGGTCGACGAATTCAGTGCGTTTCTGTTCCCCTTAACCGCCTTGATCTTTGCCGTCGTCTTCATGTCGACGCTACGCACCAACGCACCGCAATTCCCAATGAAACTGGCGTTGATCTCCGAGGCCATCCTGCTGGCGACCTTCAGTTGTCGTGGGTCATGGACTCTGGTTGGGCTGTTGGCAGTGGGCACTATTGTCCCGTTCATAGAGCTCAAGCGTTGTGGTCGCTGCGTCAAGATCTACACGTGGCACATGTCGTTATTCGTGGGACTATTGATAGGGGGTTATGCTTGGCTGGGCATGACCGATGTCACGACCAGCGCCGCGATCGTGCCCTGTGTACTGCTGGCAGCAGCAGCGCTGCTGCGGAGTGGCATCCTACCGTTTCACTTGTGGTTGGCGGACCTGTATGAAAAGGGTAGCTTTGGCACGGCGATCCTATTTACTACACCCCTGGTAGGTGCCTACGCTGTCATGCGACTGGTGCTGCCGATCGCTCCTGCGGAGTTGCTGCAGAGCATTGCCATTCTCTCGCTAACGACCGCGGTCTACGCGGCCGGCCTAGCGCTGGTACAGCGCGAGGCGCGGCGTCTGTTTTGCTACATTTTTCTCAGCCAATCATCGCTCGTTTTGGTAGGCCTTGAGCTTGTCACCCCGATCGGTTTGACCGGCGCGCTATGTCTATGGCTTTCCGTGGGGCTGTCACTGACCGGTTTCGGCATCACTCTCCGTAGTTTGGAGGCCAGGATTTCGCGAGTGTCGCTAGCGGACTTCCATGGACTATATCGCCAGATGCCCATGTTTTCAGGTTTTTTCCTGCTAACCGGCTTGGCCTCCATCGGCTTTCCATTGACGATTGGGTTCATCGGAATGGATCTGCTCATCGAAGGTGCGGTCCACGTTTTTCCGCAGAGCGGCGTGATGGTCGTGTTTGTGGCGGCGCTTAATGGGATCGCAGTGCTGTTCGCCTACTTCCGCATTTTCACTGGGCGCCACAATCCGACCCTGATCCCCATGAATGTGAGATTGGGGGAGCGTGTGGCCATACTGATTCTCTCTGTCTTAATCTTGGGCGGAGGGTTGATCCCTCAGCCGGGAGTCACCTCGCGGTACCATGCAGCCCAAGAACTCACCAAGCAACGCGAGCGAGCGCTGGCGACCGATGAACATTCAGGCGTTGATGAACTCTCCAGCGTCGATTGAAACTCTGAGGCCAGTGATAATTCCGCAGCCGATCATGCACTAACTTCGCTCGACATCGAAACCAATCCATCCCATTCCTCGACCAGTCATCAACACCCATGAACGCTCCCACGCCACTACCATCCGGCCATACAGCGATGCCCCATTCCACTCTGGCCGAACAGGAGAAACCGAAGGGGGACCTGGCGGGGTTCATCAAGTACTTCAAGTACGACTTTATCTCGGGATTGCTGGTCTTCTTGATCGCGCTACCGCTGTGTTTGGGTATCTCGATCGCCAGCGGGTATCCGCCCATCGCGGGTATTTTCACGGCTATCATCGGCGCGATCGTGACTACGTTCATCAGCAATTCGGAGCTGACGATCAAAGGCCCGGCGGCCGGGTTGATCGTCATCGCCATCGGGTGCATCGAAGCTTTCGGGGGCGATGGCATGGTCGGCGGCTGGACTGAAATCGATACCCGGGCCTACCAAGCGGCACTTGCGGTGGGAGTGGTGGCGGCGATTCTGCAGGTTTTATTCGGAGTCGTCCGGGCTGGAATTCTGGGTGAATTTTTTCCTATCTCAGCCGTGCACGGAATGCTGGCCGCGATTGGTGTCATCATCATCGCCAAGCAAATTCCCGTCGCGCTGGGCGTCAACGCCTCTGGCGGGCCTATCGAGTTGCTGAGGGACATCCCAACTTTTGTGGCAGAGGCCAATCCTGCCATCGCCGCTATCGGCCTGACCAGTATCTTGATCATGTTTTTGTGGCCCTGGGTCGGCAAAAAGTTTCCTGTGTTGAAAATCTTGCCGTCGCCGTTGATCGTGCTGCTGGTCGCTATCCCCATGGGGATGAGCTTCGATTTGTTGCGCGCCCACTCCTATGTGTTGCAAAATCACCGATATCAACTGGGCGAAAACTATCTGGTTGCGATGCCCGATCGCGTGTTTGGAATGTTCGATTCGATCACTGCGCCAGACTTCTCCGCCTTGCAACAACCCAAAGCCTGGCAATGGGTGTTTATGTTCTTCATCATTGGCAGCCTCGAGTCGCTGCTCAGCGCCAAGGCGGTGGACATCATCGATCCGTGGAAGCGCAAGAGTAGTATGGACCGCGACATGGTAGCCGTGGGAGCGGGCAACCTGTGCTGCTCATTGATTGGTGGCCTGCCGATGATTTCGGAAATTGTGCGCAGTAAGGCCAACATCGATAACGGTGCTCGCACGCGCTTCGCCAACCTGTGGCACGGTCTGTTCCTGTTGGTCTGCGTAGCTCTCATTCCAATGGTGCTGCACCGCATTCCCATGGCCGCCCTGGCAGCCATGCTGATCTATACCGGGTTTCGCCTGGCACATCCCAACGAATTCATGAACGTGCTGCGGATTGGACGCGAGCAGTTTGTAATCTTCACAGTTACGCTTGTTGCCGTGCTGGTTACCGACCTGTTGGTGGGCATCGCGATTGGAATCGTTACGAAGTTCGTAATTCACGCCGCCAACGGAGTCCCTTTGCGTTCGTTGTTTAAACCGGAAGTCAAAGTCATCTCCGACGATGGCCAGACGGTGCGGTTGCAAGCTTACAAATCGGCGGTCTTTAGCAATTGGATTCCGCTGCGACTGCAGATCGAACGCAAAGGTTTGCTGGATCGCAAAAATGTCGAACTGGATTTGTCCGAAACAGAACTAGTCGACCATAGCGTGATGGACAAACTGCATTTGATGGAAAACGACTTTGAGCAGCAGGGCTTACTGTTTACGGTCGTCGGGCTGGACGCACATGAACCGTTTGCCGCCCACGCTCAATCTGCTCGGCGCAAAGGGATCTGTACCGTGCAGCGGATAACCATCATGGCCGACCCCCAGCTCCAACAGCAAATCGAGCGTGCACTGGCGCATTTGGGTGCCACGGGCTACACTTCGACGGCTTGCTTGGGAGCCGGGCGACGGCAGATGGAGACGGATCCCACCGAGCCTATTCCGCAAGTCCGCATCGAAGTCATCGCAGTCAAAGAATTGGCATTAGTGATAATGGACTACTTGCGCAGTGACCTGCAGCCGCACCACCGCCTGACCTTCTGCGCCGATACGGTTCAGGTCGCCAGGTTCGATGCATTCACTCCGACACTGACTCCGGCCGCCGAACTGTCTACGAGTTAGCAGCCTGACAACTATAACCATTAGTAGCGGAAGTCGCCAAGACTTTCGGCTACAAGACCATTAGTAGCGGAAGTCGCCAAGACTTTTCGGCCAAGGGGGCTGCCGAAACTCTTGTCGAGTTCCGCTACGTGAAATCACAGCCCGCCGTTTGTGGAGAGACACAGGCTGCGATACGATAGGCGATATCTGACGGCACCTCGTGCGGTGCCAACTGGGAGTTGTGAAGTCTGTTTTGTGGGGACTATCGCCAATGCTGTGGGATGCTCTGTTGGGCCATCAACAACAAAAACGCTGGTTCCAAACGGCGCTAGAAAACGGACGTCTGGCTTCGAGCTTTCTGTTTGTGGGGCCCGACGGAATTGGCAAACGCACCTTTGCAACTCTATTGGCCAAGGGATTGCTGTGTCGCAATTCGCCCGCTCAGTCGCTGGAAGCCTGCGGACACTGTGAGGACTGCGTGCAAGTCGACGCTGGCACGCATCCGGATCTGTTGACGATAGCCAAGCCTGCGGACAAGGCCAATATTCCGATCGAATTGTTAATTGGCGAACGCGACAAACGCATGCGGGCGGGGCTGTGCCACGACATCAGCCTGCGGCCCTACTCCGGCCGACGCAAGATTGCGATCGTCGATGACGCCGACACGTTTAATAGCGAAGGGGCTAATTGCCTGCTCAAAACGCTGGAGGAGCCACCGCTCGGATCGATGTTGATCTTGGTGGGAACCAGCCTGCAACGCCAGCTACCTACGATTCGTTCGCGTTGCCAAGCGATCCTGTTCAAGCCACTGGAGGTGGAGCAATTGCAGACGCTGCTACTGCGGACGGGGTTGGCCGAATCGGAGACGCACGCATGGCACTTGGCTAATCAGTCCAGCGGAAGTCTGAGCGAGGCTCGTTTGCTGCTCGACCCGGAGCTGGACGAGTTCCGTGGCCAACTGCTCGAAGACTTAGGCAAACCGCAATTGCCGATGATCGAGCTGGCTAAGCGTTGTGTTGGCATCGTCGATGCGGCGGGCAAGGATGCGCGGGTCAAGCGCGAGCGGTTGAAGCTGGTTTTTCGCATTGCGGCCAACTTTTTTCGCGAGCTTGCGTTGAGCCTCGGCCCTGAAGCGAGCGACAGACGTGTAGCTGCTGGCAACGATGAATTGTTGCGGGCAGTGCAGCGCGGGCGCGGAGTTTGGAAGTCTGGTCCGCGCGGTGCAGCATTGGCCTGGGATCGCTGCTTGTTAGCAACGGAACAAGTCGATCGCAACGCCAATCAGACGACGCTGCTGGAAGCCTGGGCTGCGGATATCGCGCGCTTGGGGGGCTATTGACTTGCTATCGCGACAATCCACGCAAGAGGCTGCGGCCCCAACTGACCTGCTGCAGCAATCGCCGCAAGATTAGGTAGCAGGTTATGCCACAGGCAATTCCCACACTATCTGCGAGCAGATCCCAGAGGTCGCAACTGCGCGATGGGATCAACATCTGCGTTAGTTCGTCGATACATGCGTAGATGAAGGCAATACCGGCCGCCCAGCCGACGTGCGACAGGCCTTGGCCCCATTTGGGTAGTGTCCAGGCCAGCAGAAACGACAAACCAGCGAAGGCCAACGTGTGCAGAATCTTGTCGGAGACTCCAACCGACGGCACCTTGTCGCCCGGCAAATGCGTCCCGGCAAAAAGTGCCAACCAGTAGATGAATAAACTTATCGATGCAACCCGTGCCACTTTGCGTATTACCCGAATCGGTGAAAATTTGTGCCAATCGCTACTCAGCGGTGAGCTGGGAAGGGTGTTGGACAGAGAATTAGATAAAGAACTAGACAGAGAATTGGATAAAGAACTAGACAGAGAGTTAGACAGGGGGTTTGTGTGGTTTGAAGAAGTGGTCAAACTATAGGTCCTTGGTTTCTGTTTAGCCACCGTCTGGCGACTGGTTATCCAATCAAAGCTGTCTTAGAATCAGGCAAAGACAACTTTTCGATGGTAATTTTTTCGGTAAATCGGGCGCCGCTGGACTCTACGCCTGCTAAATTGTGGCTACCTGCGCCAAATGGCTCGCGAGTCCCCATTTTAGTTTCGACAATACCAGGCCGTACAGTTTACCTAATCACTACATTCTAAGGAACGAGCAAGTGCGGATTTTAAGTTACGGGTTGTGTTTGCTACTATGCCTGGTTTCCGTCCATGGGGTGCCCCAGGTGGCCGCCCAAGACAAACTAGCTCAAGACAAAACCCCGCAGGCCTCCAGTTCCGAAAAAGCTTCCCAAACGGGTGCGACCGATAGCGCTGCGCCTGCCACCAAGAGCAAATCCGCAGAGAGCAAAGCCCCAAAGAGCAAAGCCCCAAAGAGCAAATCCGCAGCAGCTTGGATGCCACTGCTGCCCGCCGAAGGGCTGGAAGGCTGGGAGATTACAGATTTTGGCAGCGAAGGGGAAGTCAAACGCGACGGCAAAATGGTGGTGCTAGAAAAGGGCAACCCGCTGACCGGGATCAACTACAAGCGGAAATTCCCCAACGACGGCTACGAGATCGAATTCAGTGCAAACCGCCTGGAGGGGAACGATTTCATGTGCGGGTTGACCTTTCCCGTAGCGGATGAGTTCTGCTCGTTCATTGGCGGCGGTTGGGGGGGAGGTGTCGTGGGACTATCGAGTGTGGATGGGTATGACGCAGCCGAAAATGCCACGTCGATGTACCGCTCATTTGATAACAACCAGTGGTATAAGTTCCGGCTGCGTGTCGATGCTAAGCACATCACCGGTTGGATCGATGACAAAGAGGTGCTGCAGCAAGAGCGCGATGGGCACCAGTTTTCGACTCGCATTGAGGTCTACGCTAGTCGGCCGCTGGGGCTGTGCGCCTTTAGTTCCAAGGTGGCGCTGCGCGATCTCCGCTGGCGCAAGCTAACTGAGGCGGAGCAACAGCCTTGATCGACCACTTTTCCGCAGGTGCAAACGACTTCGACGACGAAAACCCGCTGGTCGACTGGGATGCGACGTTTATGCGCCAAGCCTTCACGTTGGCTCAGCAAGCCATGCAGCAAGACGAGGTTCCGGTTGGGGCTGTGGTCACGCTGGGCCAGCGCGTCATCGGTGCAGGTTGGAATCAGCGCGAAGCTTTGCAAGATCCCACCGCCCATGCGGAGATGATTGCCATCACCCAAGCCGCCGCCTCGCTAGAGAGTTGGCGATTGGAAGGTTGCACGTTGTACGTGACGCTCGAGCCCTGCCCCATGTGCGCTGGTGCATTGGTGCAATCGCGCATCGCGCGCGTGGTCTACGGAGCTCGCGATCCCAAGGCTGGAGCGGTCGATTCACTCTTCCGCTTGCTGGATGATTCGCGATTGAACCATCGCGCCGAGGTGACCGGCGGAGTGCTGGCAGATCAATGCGGCAGCCTGCTCAGTCATTTCTTTCAAGAAAAACGCAAACAGGGGAAGAAATAGTTGACTTCGGAATTAAGCGACGAAACACCCACGATCGATCCCAGCCTGCTAATCCGCTTGCGGCTCAAGGCGCATCGATTCGATCGTGTATTCAGCGATCGGCCTGAGGCGCTACCCGACGAAGCCATCCTCCCCTGCTTGAGCAGCGAGCTGGCCGGTCAGCCCAAGTTCGCTCAGGTGCGTGTAGCCGTAGGTAAAAATGCGTTGTTCTTCCAAGCGGACGTGCAGGGCAAAGCGAAACTACCGTGGTGCCGCGAATCGCGGCTGGAGGATAGCGATGGACTGCATGTGTGGATCGATACTCGCAACTCTCGCGAGATCCACCGCGCAACCAAGTTCTGCCATCGCTTCGGATTCGCCCCCATGGGACGCGGCCACAAAGCGGATCTGCCGTTTATTGGCTGGGCGCCCATCAATCGCGCACGCGAGAACCCTCCCCCACCGCCCGAGGACCAATTGGCCATTCGCGCCCGAGTTAGCGAGGGGCGCTATCGATTGGTCGCCGCCTTGCACTTCGATGCACTGACCGGGCTGGACCTGGGGGATTTTCCAACCGTCGGATTCTACTTTGCAGTGAGCGACCGCGAACTCGGCTGGCAGTCGTTGGCCTTGATGCCCGACCTGCCTGTAGCGGAGAATCCTAGCTTGTGGGCGCAGTTGGTGCTTAAGTAGGCTTGAGGCTTGAGGCTTGAGGCTTGAGGCTTGAGGCTTGAGGCTTGAGGCTTGAGGCGTGTTCGCATTGCATATCGGTAGCTGTTTACGCGTTAGTCGTTGATTCCGCCGGGGCAAGGCCGAAACGGAGATCGAGTAGAACGGTTGTCCCAACCGTTTGAATGTAGAACGGTTGTCCCAACCGTTTCAATGTATAACGGTTGTCCCAACCGTTTGGATGTTAGCTGTCAGTTGCACGCCCCGCCCGGGCAAGCCGGACGGAAGCGAAAGCGTCGGTGGTGAGGATTGAAAATGGCACTCATCACTTACTAAGAAATCGCATGTCAACGTCAAGTTTTAGCAGCCAACGGTAATGCTAACGTATTCGGGAGACGTCCAAGCGATTTATGGGAGAATATAGCAATTGATCGGCGGAGCGATCAGCGACTATAGCAATTGATCGGCGGAGCGATCAACGACTATAGCAATTGATCGGCGGAGCGATCAACGACTATGGCGATTGATCAACGACTATCATGCAGATAGTCGCTGGGCCACTCCGAACCTACTTTCTCTAGCGCTCGTGTTTCATCTATTTCTTAATTTAGAGAACTCTACTTTGATCGATTCGATCCCAGAGCTCCGCAGCGACGGTATGCAGTTGCTGCGCATTCCGCCGGAAGTGGATGTGTTGGTGACGCCGCGAGTCCTGCAGGTGCTGGACACTCCCGCCATGCAACGCTTGCGTCAGATTTCCCAGCTTGGGCTGGTCAGCCACGTCTATCCTGGTGCGGTCCACACTCGTTTTGAACATAGCTTGGGAGTCTACCGCGTAGCCTATATGGCGCTGCGTCACATGTTGGGAAGCGACGACCGTTTTGCGTCTGGCTTGACCGCCGAGGATGTCAAGGTGTTTATGTTGGCAGCCCTGCTGCACGACATCGGTCACTGGCCCTATTGTCACGCGATCGAAGACTTGCGATTGGAGGAATTTCCACGACACGAGGAGCTGGCGCGATCGTTGATTTGCAGTTCTCCATTGTCCGATGTTATTGCCGAACAGTGGAGCGTCGACCCGCACTGCGTAGCTGACCTGATCGCGTCGACGCGTAGCGAGAGTGCCGGGCCATCTGTATTGAGAAGTTTGCTCAGTGGCCCGGTGGATATCGACAAGATGGATTACTTGCAGCGAGACAGTCTCCATGCAGGGGTTCCCTACGGTCGGAACTTTGATGTTAATCGCTTGCTGAGCTGTCTATGCGTCGGCCAGGACGGGCGATCGCTGGCGATCACTGAAAAAGGGAAGACGGCTGCTGAGATGATGGTCTTCGCCCGCTACGTGATGTTTAGTGAAGTGTACTGGCATCATGCGGTGCGCAGCGCAACGGCGATGTTACAACGCGTGGTATTTTATCTGCGTGATTCGCTCCCCTACCAACAATGGATCCGGCTAACCGAGAGCGAGTTTGCGAATCGGCTTGTGGAGCACGCTGCCGCACACCCTGCGGCGAGACACTTGGCGGGGAGCTTATTTGGACATCAGCGAGGGCTTTACAAACGCTTGGCGCAGTACACGCACTCCGCGAGCCCCGACGTATTTGCTGCCGTGGCCCGCCGCCCCTATGCGGAGCTCGTCGACCTCAGCGGGCGACTGGCCGAACGGCTCAGCCAGCGTCTGTCGCATCCCTTGCTGCCGCATGAAGTCTTGATCGACGCCCCACCGGTCAAGCTTGAAGTCCAGTTCAAAATTGATATTCGGCAGAACATCAAACCCCACGGTCTGTCAGCGGGCTCTACCGCCAGATTCGAGCAGCTCTCGAATGTCTCGCCAGTAGTCCGCGCGCTGGCAACGGACCAGTTCGATAACTTTGTGAAACGCATTCGCGTCTTCATTTCGCCGGCCCGCGCCGCTGAGCTGCCACACTCACCCGATGACATAACCCAGGCCCTGCTCTCGGTCGCCGCTGATCTGGTATAATTTTTGAACTACGCGTGCAGCGAGGCCCGCGCTCACACAGCGCTTAATTCACTAGTGGCGGAATCATGATTGGCAGAATGTTTCAAGTCTTTTCAGCTGCATGGCAGCGCTACTCTGCCGAGTCACCGCGCTATGCGATGACGTTTGCTCTGTTCATCGCGTGTATAACACTGCTGGGCTGTCAACCCAAAGCGGCTCCCCCCGCATCCAGCGATTCGAGCGTAGCCCCCCCGGTCGTGTCGAACATTCCGCTGCGAGTGTGGATCGCCGCCCCTGTGGCTGAAGCGGAATTGCTGCAGCGTCAATGGTTGGCCAAATCAGAGCAGCCGCTCGACCTGCGTTCTCTGAGCGTCTCAGAGCTGCTTGACGAACCTGATTGCCAGTGCGATGTACTGCTTTACCCAGCCAGCCTGATTGGCGAGCTGGTGCAGCGCGGCTGGATTGTAAAGCAACCACAGAGCAGCGCGCAGGCAGGCGAACCCTCCACCGATGAGCAGGGAGACTTGAATGTACCTGCAACCTGGCTGGCCCAAGCCACTTACGCAGATGAAACGATGGGATTGTCGCTGGGCTGTGCTGTACCGGTATTCGTCGCTAGCTCAGGGCTTGCCGATGAAAACGGCGGCTTGACGTGGGACGAGGTGCTGTCGCGTTTGAAAGTCGCAGCAAATGATTCCCCCAGCTTTTCATTCGACGATGTCGATCTTGCCGTCGATATCGATGCGGAGGCAGTGGTGGATCGGTTTCTGACCATCGTCGCTAGTCTCTCCGATCGCGACCCAGGATACGGTATGTTGTTTGATTTGCAGTCGATGCAAGCCCGTTTGGCCGACCCCGAATATATCCAAGCGGCCGGCATTCTGGCGGGCCTTGCGGCACAGCCAGACGGCTTGCTGTCGGTCGTTGGTAGCCATTCGACCGCTTGGACATGGAGTGCGACGCAAGAGGCCCCGGCCTTGGCGATCGCCGCGCCGATATTGTTGGACCAGCAGGCGGCTGCGATCACTAGTGGGCACATCTTGAATTTGCTACCGCCGATCGCAGGTAGCGCGGGCACAGATGCGGCTGGATCAGCGCACGCCCTAAGCGGCTCCCCTCAGGCGGCGCGTCCTCAGGTGTCGTCGTGGAGTGCCAGTGGTGGCCTAGTGGCGTCGATGTCCAGTCGTTGCCGCCAAACGAGCCAAGCGCAAGTGTGCCTTGAATGGATGCAAGCCCCGGCCACGCGAACCGTCATGTCCACGTTGGTTCCCGGCATCGAAGCTGCAACGCCGACGTCGGGCAACGAAGCGTTGAGCTGGCAAGCGCAGCGACAGGTGACTCAAGGTGTTAAGGTAGCCTCGCTTTCGTTTGAGCCACGCCTCCCGCGGGCCAACCGCTATCGCCAGGCGTTGGCCGATGAGCTCCAGCAGTTTTTGTCGGGAAAAAAGAACTCGATGGCTGCGATGAAAGACGCTGCCCGTCGCTGGAACGAGATCACTCGGCAAGTGGGCGCGACGCAGCGCCGCAACTATGAGCAGAGCCTCAACCTGTAGCAGAGCCATTAGTCGTTAATCATTAGCCATTAGTCATTAGTCATCAGCAATGAAAGGCATTGTTGAGCGTGGCACTGAATGTGAACAGATGCCCTGCGCGATAGTGGACTTATGCACATTGTCGTGCTTAAATCTCGACATGTTGTCGAGGAGACGTTATCCGGTAGCAAATGACTAATGACAAATAACTAATGGCTAGTCGACCGCGCCGCTGTTACGGCATGTGTGGCTATTGGAACTCGTCTAAATCTGGCGACTCAATTGCCTTTTCCGACTATCTGTGGTGTCAAACTGCCGCCGACCATGCCAATCAGGCTGGCGGCTAGTCCGCACAGTTGAGGGGGGACGATAAACTCGGGCATCAAGAACAAGACGTAGAGCCATACGCCGGTACCCGCCAGGATCGAAACCACAGCCCCCTGAGTTGACGCGGGACGCCAGTAGACACCCAGAGCCAGCGGAACGAACGCGCCGACGAGCACGATGCTGTAGGCACCCTGCACCATCTCGTACATGGTTGAATTATTGCTGACCGCTTGTAGGGCGGCGCAGATGGCGAAAATCACCAGCACGATCCGCAGCGTAGTCAGCATATTCTTTTCGGTGATGCTGGGTACAAAGGGCCGCATGACATTCTCCACAAACAGGCTAGCTGGGGCCAATAGCGTGCCGCTGGCGGTGGAGAGAATGGCGGATAGCAGCGCGCCGAAGAAGATGGCCTGGGCCCAGAACGGGGTTTTATCCAAGATCAATTTGGGCAAGATGCGCTGCATCTCGCGTTCGTCGGCGGATTGGAAAATATCCAGATAGCTAGGGTCGATGACGATGGCCGAATAGGCGATGAACATCGGCACGAATGCGAACAGGAAATAGAATCCCCCTCCCAACAGCGTGCCACGCACGGCGGTTTTTTCGTCTTTAGCGCTAGTGACTCGTTGAAACACGTCCTGTTGAGGAATCGAGCCCAGCGCTGCAGTAACTAGACCAGCAATAAATGTCAGCCACGGCCCCAGCCCACCGCTGGGAAACAATTGCAGGCGCCCCGAATCGCGCGCCGACTGGTAGACCTTGGCTACGCCACTGGAGACGCTCCCATCACTGCTAGACATACTCGCCAGCAACCAAGCGATAATGAGCAAGCCAATGATGATTACGATGGTTTGAATCATATCGGTTAAGGCAACTGACCACATCCCGCCCAATACCGTGTAGATCATCACGATGAAAGTTCCGAAGACGATGCAGCGATTGAGCGTCAGCCATTCGTACCCAGCCCCTTGCCCCAACACAGATAAGACCAAGCCCAATGCAGTTAACTGAGCGGCCGCCCACCCCAGATAGGAGACAGCGATCACCAACGATGTGAAGACTTCCACCGTTTTGCCATAGCGCTTGCGGTAGAAGTCACCGATGGTCAGCAGGTCCAGGCGATAGAAGGCGCGCGCGAAAAACACTGCCACCAATACGAGGCACAAAGAGAATCCGAACGGATCTCCGGGGATGGCCTGCAACCCGTCGCGAGCGAAGGTTGCCGAGACGGACAGGACAGTCTCGGCACCGAACCAGGTCGCGAAGACGCAGGTGAAATTCATGTACAGCGGCAGCGATCTGCCCGCCACCATAAAGTCTTTTGCCCCTTTTACGCGCCATGAAGCGATTAGGCCAATAGCCATCGTGAAAAGTAGGTAACCGAAAACGGCGGTGGTGAGCATACACAGACTTCGCTAGCTTTGGAGAGATGCAGGCCACATGAATTTGGCAAAAGATAGCTCGATTGCCAGGTAACGCAATACCATTTAATCGGCAAACCGACCAGGAAAGGC
>CAKQNH010000045.1 GCA_934255105.1 uncultured Pirellulaceae bacterium | reverse complement strand
AAAGATAGCAGTTCCGACGCCGCACGGGCAACGGGAGTGGCTGCGGCCAAGCAGTCCGCCTTAGAACAGGCTAACTCGGCCAGCGCCGACCGCGACGCTCAAGGCCAGGGAGATGGACTTCCCGGCGATCGCCGCCAGGCTATCGTCGACGAACTGGAGGTCGGCGGTCCCGCTGCGGGCGAGGCGATCGATGCGATCCAAATACCTGCTCCACTTCTTCCAGGCGAAGCACCCAGCCAACTAGATATCACCGGTTGAAGGACAACTCATGCTCAAATTTACCAAGATGCAGGCGGCGGGCAATGACTACGTGTATGTCAATTGCTTCGTCGAGCAGCTACCTGAGCCGCCTGCTGAATTGGCTGTGAAAATTTCCGACCGGCGGTTTGGTGTTGGGGGGGATGGTTTGATATTGATCGAGCCATCGCAGGTTGCTGATGCACGCATGCGGATGTTTAATGCTGATGGTAGCGAAGCCGAGATGTGCGGCAATGGCATTCGCTGCGTGGCCAAGTACGTCTATGATCACGGTTTGGCGCGGACCGAACAGATGGCTATCGAGACGGGCAGCGGCGTGTTGCGGTTGGTGCTGGAATTAGAAAATGGCAAAGTCAGCCGAGTGATGGTGGATATGGGCGAGCCCAAGTTGCAGCCGAAAGATGTGCCCACCACGCTCAGCAGCCAGCCGGCGGTCAACTTTGAAACGCAGTTCGCCGGCACGACGCTCAGCGTAACCGCAGTTTCGATGGGCAATCCGCATTGTGTTATTTTTGTACCTCAGGCGACAGATGAGCTGGTCTTGGGTTTGGGACCGAAGATTGAATGCGATCCGCGCTTTCCCAAACGCACCAATGTCGAATTCGTCGAAGTCGTTTCGCCCACCGAGTTGCGTCAGCGGACTTGGGAGCGGGGGTCCGGCGAGACTTGGGCCTGCGGCACGGGCGCCAGCGCGGTTTGTGTGGCTGGAGTGCTGTGCGGCCACAGTCAGCGGAAGGTGCTGATTCACTTGCGCGGCGGTGACTTGCAGATCCACTGGGACGAAGCCAGCAATCACGTGTTGATGACGGGGGGCGCGACTGAAGTCTTCACAGGGCAATGGCCTCATGTGGCGTAAGCATCCAGCCGAAAAAACTGGAACGTTTTGCAACTACTCATAATGGTACACTCTCCCCTGTGCAGCAGGTTCTCTGGGGAGAGTCCCAAGGGACGAGCGGAAGAGCCCTAGGCCCCCATTGTGCTAGACCCCTTCTAAGTCAGACACAAGGGTAGAGACAGAAAAATATCCCAGCGCGCACATTTTTTTGCCTCTATTTTTTTGTCTTGCTCTTTGCGGTGGGAAGAGCGTACCAAGTCTTCGTCAAAAACTAATCTTGTTTCGATATGTTCAAAGTTCCCAAGCCAATTCGCCAGTTTTTCCGCCGTCGCCGACCGCCCACAGCGCTCTGGCGATTGGTGGGCATGCTGGTCATCAAGTCGCTCAACACGTGGATGTCGACGCTGTCGTACCGCGCCGCGCGCTACGATCCCACGGTCGACCCGGCCGACGTTCGGTTTAGCGGCCCGGCTATCTATATTCTGTGGCATGAGACCATACCATTGCCCCTGTATCTCCGGCCCAACTGCCGGCTGTCGATGCTGCTGAGCCAACACCAGGATGCCGAGGTGTTGTCTCACGTAGGTCACTTTGCTGGCTTTCAAATCGTGCGCGGCTCCTCCAATCGCGGCGGAACGGCCGCTCTGCGGACGCTCATCGAGCGGGGCAAGGGGATGAGTTTGGCGATTACCCCGGACGGCCCCCGTGGGCCGCGACGGGTGATGGCCCAAGGCTGCATTTACTTGTCGAGCCGCCTGCAGATACCGATTGTCCCCATCGCGGTCGGGTACGATCGCCCGTGGCGGAATCGCAGTTCGTGGGACAAGTTTGCGTTCCCGAGGCCATTTAGTCGCTGCCGAGCCATCCTGGGACCGAGACTGCAAATGCCGCCGCATATCGAAAAGGGAGATATCGAGCACTATCGCTTGTGGGTACAACAGCAGTTGGAGCAGCTAACCGATCTGGCCGAAGCGTGGGCCGAGCGGAGGTGCGATGTAAGCGGTTCCGAAATCGTGTTTCGCCAACCCCAGAGCGGCTCACCCCACAGCAGCCCAGCCAGCACTCACAAGTCAGAACCTATTCGCCAAGCAAAGTCACCAGTATGTCCCAGCTAGACGAAGATGCAGCCCGCGTGCCACGCGGGCACTGTGCCGAAGCGCCGTTGACCGTCAGTCAACTCAATTGGTTGGTCAAACAAACGCTTGAGCAAGCCGTTCCCAAGGTTTGGCTCGAGGGGGAGATCTCCGACCTCAGTCGCCCCAGCAGCGGCCATTTGTATTTCACTCTCAAAGACGAACAGAGCCAAGTTAGGGGCGTCATGTGGCGATCCGCAGCCGCGCGTTTGCCTTTTAAGTTGAAGGATGGCATGTCGGTCATCTGCCAGGGAGCGGTCGAGGTCTATGCACCTCGCGGCAGCTACCAACTGATCGTCAATCGCCTGCAACCCCAGGGGCTCGGGCCGCTGCAATTGGCCTTTCAGCAGTTGCACCAGAAGCTAGCTCAGGAGGGGCTTTTTGCACCGGACCGCAAGCGTCCGCTGCCGCGTTTCCCGCGGCGATTGGGGTTCGTCACCAGCCCCAGCGGGGCCGCACTGCACGATTTTTTAGAAGCGGCCAGGTCGCGTTGGCCAGACTTTGAACTGATTCTCTTTCCGGCTCGCGTGCAAGGCGACGGCGCTGCGGCCGAGATCGTCCGCGGCATCGAGCTGGCCCAGCTCATGCAGCCTGCTCTGGATGTGCTTATCGTCGGCCGTGGTGGCGGCAGTATTGAAGACCTGTGGTGCTTTAATGAAGAGCCTGTCATCCGCGCGCTGGCTGCTTGCAGCATTCCTACGATCTCTGCCGTGGGCCACGAGATCGATGTTACTCTCAGCGATTTGGCAGCCGACGCACGCGCGCTAACTCCTACTCACGCCGCACAGTTGGCGCTCCCCAGTGAGAGCGAGTTGCGTGGGACGTTGAAGCAACTGGAACGGCGCGCGGGGGGCGCGGTGCAGGGGAGACTAAAGAGCATTCGCCAGCGGCTGGAGACCTATGCCACGCGTAGCGTGCTGGCTCGGCCCCATCAAATCCACCAGCAGCGACGACAATTCATCGACGAACTCGACCTCAGGGGCCGCACGGCAATCTGGAATGCGGTGCGACAGCAGCGACAACGTCTGGCCAGTGTCACGCGAGCTTGCCAGGCACTATCACCGTTGGAGGTGCTCGCCCGCGGCTACAGCTTGACCCATCTAGGCGGATCGCAGCAGCCGCTCGTATCGGTAGCGCAAGTTCAAGAGGGAGATGAAGTCGTCACCATTTTGGCCGCCGGGCAAATGCACTGCCGCGTCCTCAGCAAGCAGCTCCCCTTACCGCGTTAAAACCCGCTCGCCCGTTTCCCTATTGTAGAACGGGCACTCCTGCCCGTTTCTACATTGCGCGATACTAACGCACTTTACCGCACAGAATGCTGGCGTTGTGTCCGCCGAAGCCAAAGCTATTGTTCATCGCGGTGGTCAGCTCGCGCGCCACCGGCTTGAGCGGTGTGTAGTTCAGGTCGCAGGCTGGGTCGGGATCTTCCAAGTTGGCGGTGGGCGGAACAGTATCCGAGCCGATCGCCAGCAGCGTCAGAATCATCTCGACGCCGCCGCTAGCACCCAACGAGTGCCCCAGGCTGCCCTTCGTGCTGGAGACGGAGAGATCGTAGGCGTGAGGCCCAAAGACCGCTTTCATGGCCTGCGTCTCAGCTTTGTCTCCCAGCGGCGTGCTGGTTCCGTGCGCATTGACGTAATCGACGCTGGTCGGTTCCAGGCGAGCATCGCGCAGGGCATTCTGCATGGCGCGCGCCGCCCCCGTACCCAGCGGATCGGGTTGAGTGATATGGCCCGCATCGCCGCTGGCACCATAGCCGAGCACTTCGCCATAGATCCTCGCTCCGCGTTTCAGCGCATGCTCGAGTTCTTCGAAGACCAACAGCCCCGCACCTTCGCTCAGGACAAAACCATTGCGATTGATGTCAAACGGGCGACTGGCGCGATGCGGTTCGCTATTGCGATCCGACAAGGCCTTCATGTTCTGGAAGGCGCTCAGCCCCATAGCTGTAATTGCGGCTTCCGTTCCACCCGTGACAATGATGTCCGCATCATCGTACTGAATCGTCTTGAGCGCATCGCCCATCGCGTTGGTTGCGCTGGCGCAAGCCGTCGCCACCGTGAAGTTGGGGCCGCGCAGGCCGTAGCGGATCGACAGATTGCCCCCCGCTGCGTTGAGCATTAGTTTGGGGATCGTTAGCGGGCTAACGCGATCGGGGCCCTTGGAAAGCAGGCGTTCCACTTGCGTCTCAATTTCGGACAGCCCACCAATACCGGACCCCAAGATCACTCCGCAGCGATAGGCGTCCTCTTGTGAGAAGTCGAGTCCCGAGTCCTCGATCGCTTTGCCACCTGCGTACATCGCAAATAGCGTAAAGCGATCGAGACGTTTGAGATCTTTGGGATCGCAATACTTACCAGGGCTGAAGTCGGGGATGTCCCCAGCCAATTTGACTTTATAAGGAGTCGGGTCGATCAGGCTCAGCGTGTGGATTCCGCTCTCTGCGGCCAGGATGCCATTCCAAACCTCGTCCAACTCTTTTCCCAAAGAGGTGACCAGACCCATACCGGTTACTACAACGCGACGTTTCATGCTCTTGCGATTCGACTCGAGGAGTGCATTGACACCATAGAAAATCACCCCAGCCGGATTGCCGCGGCGGAATTGCCAACAAGGTGACGGACACCTTGCTCAATTCACCGCCCAGGCACGCTTGCTGGGGTGCGATATGAATGGGCAAACCTGCCGTGAGGCAGCTAAGCCTGCTGCGCCTTTTCGATGTAATCGATGGCTTCCCCAACGCGCTGGATCTTCTCAGCCGAATCCTCGGGGATGCTTATGTCAAACTCTTCTTCCAACTCCATCACGAGTTCTACTGTGTCGAGCGAATCGGCACCGAGATCGTTTACGAAGTGGGTTTCGCGAGTAATCTTGTCTTTTTCTACGCCCAGTTGCTCTGCAACTATGTCGACTACTCGTTCCTCAACGGATGCCATTTACTACGCTCCCAAAACTGTAAGTTACCAATCCATCTTGGACAAACCCAAGCGAATTCACAATTTCAATTGTTTGTTTCAATACCCGATGCTGCTTTGAGTCTCAGGGTTCCAGTGCCGAATTTTATCGCCGAACTGCAACTCCGCGACCCAGGTAAGCCCCAAAGGATAGAAGATTCTAGCAAACTCGGTCAAGTGAGGTAGCTAGAATCGTCATCTGCGCCCTTTTTCGTCGTTTTAGGCTGTCATCCCACCGTCGACGGTGATGACTTGTCCCGTAATGTAGCTGGCTCCGGCGCTGGCCAGGAACACGACTGCGGCGGCCACGTCGTCGGCTTGACCCAGACGATTGGCTGGAATGCGTTTCTTCACCTCTTTGAGCAGCTCGTCGCCCAGGGCTTTGGTCATATCGCTTTCGATAAAGCCGGGAGCGATCGCATTGATCGTAATCTTGCGTTTGCCCAGTTCTCGAGCCAAGCTCCGCGTCAGCCCGATCATGCCCGCTTTTGAAGCGGAATAGTTGGTCTGTCCTGGGTTGCCGATCAGGCCTGAGACGCTGGACATATTGATGATTCGACCGTAGCGGGCGGACATCATGATTTTCGAGGCTTCGCGGCAGCACAGAAAGCAACTGGTCAAATTCGTTTGGATGACTTCGTCCCACTGCTCGTCGGTCATGCGAGGCAAGAGCGTATCGCGAGTGACCCCCGCATTATTGACCAGGATATCCAGCTTGCCGTACTTGTCCTCCACTGAGGCAAAAAGTTGGGAGACGCTTTCGCGCGATGTGACGTCGCAGGCTAGGGCGATGGCCTTGCCACCGGCGGCTTCGATGTCAGCCACGACCTGAGCGAGTTTGTCGGCGCTGCGAGCCACACATAGAGCGGTCGCTCCGCATTCGGCCAAGCGGATGGCGCAGGCCCTGCCCAGCCCTTGCGAGGCACCGGTAATCAGGGCGATTTGTCCGCTAAGATCGGTGGCAAGTCCCAGTGGGGCCGACCCCCCAGATTCCGGAGCTTCTGCTGCGGATTCGCTCATAGATGCCTCGTTCGTGTAAAAGTAAAGTCAATCACTATGTGTTTAGGAATTTAACTAGCCACCGACGTTTTCGCAGGCGATCTTGCGATTGATGCGTTTGAGAGTCCCGGCCAGCACGCGGCCAGCGCCCACCTCTATAAATTGCTCGCAACCATCGGCGATCATCCGCTCGAGTGAAGCCTGCCACTGTACAGGCTCGACTACTTGCTGCGACAATAATCTCCGGAAGTCAACTGGTTGCGTGTGTGGTGCGGCGTCGACGTTCGAATAGATCGGCACCCGCGTCGTCTGAAATTCGACCGATTGTAGGGCCGCCGACAGTTTTTCTACGGCGGGCTGCATGACGGGCGTGTGGAAAGCACCGGCGACCTGCAGCCTGATTGTCTTGAACGCACCCGCCTCGGTGCTCAGTTCCTCGGCTTTTTGCAGCGCCGCGATGTGGCCGGAAATCGCGATGTTGCCGGGGCACAGCAGGTTAGCCACGCGGACCAACTGCGCGTCGCCCGTCGTTTGGTCGTAGCTGCCAGTCGCCTGGTTGCAGATAGCAGTTAGCTGTTCCTGCTCCAGTCCCAAGATGCTACTCATGCCGCTGGAGACGGCGTCTGCGGCGGCCTGCATCGCTTGCCCTCGCAGTTGGACCAATCGCAGGCCCGCTTCGAAGTCAATTCCGCCCGCTGCGGAGACTGCCGTGTATTCACCCAGGCTCAATCCCGCCACGGCCACCACGTCATTCCACAGTTCGGGTCGCTCGTCCTCCAATTGCCGCAGTGCGGCCAAGGCATGAACGAACAGCGCGGGCTGGCTGAATTCAGTCCGATTGAGTTGTTCAGGGGGGCCTTCGATGCACAGCTTGAGCAAGTCAAAGCCCAGCGTGTGGCTGGCTCGATCGAACAGTTCGCGGGCCACCTGGCTGCGCGTGGTCAGTTCGGCACCCATGCCAACCGCCTGCGCACCTTGCCCTGGAAAAAGAAGCCCTATGCTCATCTAGCCTCGTCCCGATGGCCCGCCCAATGACGCGCCTCTATGATGAATTGACCAATCTACGAATCGGCTAATACTGCTCGGCTAATACTGCAAGCAAACGCGCAGGACGGACTAACCGGCTAGCTGTTTTGGCCCATGTCGACCACAATGCGACCCATGTAGTACCCGCATTTGGGGCAAACCGAGTGGGTAGGGACCGTCGTGCTGCACTTAGGGCAGAAGCCGGTCTGCTTGGCTTTGACTTGGTGATGTGAGCGGCGTTTGCCGGTGCGTGAATTGGAGTGTTTACGCTTTGGAACGGCCATTGTTCCAATTCCCCTAAGATAAATACATGGACTTGACTATTGAAACACCACGTCTCAAGAGCCCCGCAAGGTATTGTCTGAGCCCGCCTTTGTCAACCCGCGTTTGTATTATGCTGTATTATGCTGCTTTTAATGTGGCTCGACGCTCACTGTGGCTCGACGCTCCGCCGTCGTTCGCACTGGTGACAATACCGACGGCGGAGCGTCGAGCCACATTGGGATACCGACGGCGGAGCGTCGAACCACATTAAGAGCAAATCGGTCATAGCCCAGGCGGGGATCTGTGAGGCTTATGTGGCTTGTGCCGCCCGACGAGCTCTACGAGCTGTCTGAAATGGAGATAAATCAAGGAAAAGACTCAAGGAAACGGTTTTTTTTCGCTCCAGACTGGCCCAACCCCGGCAGACTCTCCTACACTAGAGGCAGGCTCTAGGGCTTGAGTGACTTATGTGACATTTTGGGAGGAACGAAACTGTGCTGCACAATCGGAAATTATGGGCGACTTGGGTAATGGCCTGCTGCGTGACCCTGGCCTGGCTCGCGGCGACGCCGAGCCTTGCCTTAGCCTGCCCCTTCTGTTCGGCCGTTTCGCAAACGCTGTCCGAGGAGATGGAGGCCATGGATGCAGCGGCGATCGCCCGCATCGTGGCCGGTTCAGAGACCGATGCCGACGCTGAGTTCGAAATCATCTCGGTGCTGCACGGCCAGAGCCTGATCGAGCCACATCAGAAAATTCGCGTGAATTACTTTGGTAAAGCAAAACCCGACCAGCAATTTCTACTGATGGGGGTCGATCCTCCCGAGCTGCTGTGGTCCTCACCGCTGCCGGTCACCGATACAGCTATCGCCTACATCAAATCGTTGACGCAACTGCCCAAGGATCGCTTGGAGCGGATCGCATTTTTCCTCCCCTACCTCGAGCACAGCGAGCCTATCTTGGCACGCGATGCCTACGACGAATTTGCGAAAACACCCTACCCCGATATCAAGAGTCTGAAGAGCCAATTGAATCACGCCAAGCTGCTCGAGTGGATTCAGGACACAAGCCTGCCTGCGGATCGCAAGCGGATGTATCTGGTCATGTTGGGTGTCTGCAATCAGCCCGAAGACGCCAAGCTACTAGAAAAACTACTGCGCAGCGAAGATGAGAATCAGCGGGGCGGATTGGATGCCATGATCGCCTGCTACCTGACGTTGCGCGGTGCCGAGGGGCTGCCACTGATCGACGAGCTGTTTTTGCAAAACAAAAAGAGCCAGTATGCGGATACTTATGCGGCCATCATGGCGCTGCGATTCCATGGGACCGAAGGGGGAATTATCGACAAGGAGCGCGTATTGGAGTCGATGCGATTGATCCTGGATCGCGCCGAACTGGCCGACTTGGTGATCCCCGACCTGGCGCGCTGGGAGGATTGGACTCAGATCGACAAATTGAGCCAACTGTTTAAGTCGGCCGATGAAAAGTCGAGCTGGGTGCGCGTGCCGGTGATCAACTATCTCCGCGCTTGCCCACTGCCTGCCGCCGAACAAGCTTTGGCCGAGCTGAAAGAGATCGATCCGGCCGCATTCAAACGGGCGACGTCGTTCTTCCCTGTTCCCAAATCGAACGCCGGCGCGACCGACAGTTCCTTTGTGCCAGCCAAGCTGCCCAGCAGTCCTGTTGCCACTAGGGTTGATACCAGAACCGTCGACATTGGAGCTGCAGGAGCTGTAGTTGTCAAAACTGCAGACATCGCCGCCCCCCTCCCTGCGAACCGTCCCTTGGCGGCGAGCGTAGTGAGTATGGCGTCTGTCAGTGTTTGGCTGGCCATGTGGCTAGCCATTAGCGGCTCAGGCACACCCGCTTGGCTGGCACCCTGGGTGCGGCGAACTCAAGGCTGAAATGTCGTAGCGGAAGTCGCCAAGACTTTTGGATTTCCTCCAGGTTGAAACTCTTGGCGAGTACCGCTACAGCAGACGGTGTTACCGAAACCCTTGACGGATTCCGCTGCAGCAGCACTCTTCGGGCGATCCTCAACTGAAAATAGCTATGGACACAAAGAGCACGTACACCGCTTCACCGGGCACCGAAACGCAAACCACCGAATTGGCGAGTGCGTCGTTAGATGCTAAATCGCCTAAATCGTCTCAGGATATTCACGCCAGTGCGCGGGGCACGGGGGGGCGCAACGCCGCACCCGTTGCGAGTGCGTTTGCCAGTAGAGCTCTTTCCAGTGAGGGTGTCGAGGTCTACCAATCGGTATCGCGAGCGGCTATTGGCTCGTTGGTTCTAGGAGTGCTAGGGCTGAGCGCGTTTCCTATTCTGTTGCTGCTGGCGCTCCCCGTTTTCGGGTTTATCCTGGGCCTGGTCGCCTTGCGGGGCTTCCGCAGGTTCCCCAATGAATTGCTGGGCAAGCCACTAGCCGTTGCCGGGTTGGCACTTTGTGGGTTGACTTGCGTCTTAGCACCAGCCTATCACGGTTACATCTACATGACCGAAGTTCCCGAGGGGTACACCCGCGTCGACTTCGCAGCGCTGACTAGCAAATTGGGCGAGCCGGACGTTCCTCCGAGCGAAGTGTTGGCCCTGGATGGCCAGCCGGTATTTATTAAGGGCTACATCCACCCGACTTCGATGGACTCCATGCTGGCCAAGCGTTTTGTGTTGGTACCCGACTTGGGCACGTGCTGCTTTGGCGGCCAGCCACCGTTGACACACATGATTGAAGTCACCCTGAGCGGAGACCAACGCGCGGAAAGAAGCTATCGCAAGCAGCGTCTGGCTGGCACCCTCCACGTCAATCCCCACCTCAAGCCCGTCGATGGACTGACCGGCGTGTTTTATCAGTTGCAAGCGGATATCCTAAAGTAAGTAGCGAGCTAACTATCACTGTCGCAGATTGGGTAGCCGAAGTCGCCAGACTTTGGTTCGGGCAGTTGTGGAAACGGGCAAGAGTGCCCGTTCTACTAATTGTGGCAACGGGCAGGAGTGCCCGTTCTACTCGTTGTGGCAACGGGCAGGAGTGCCCGTTCTACTTTTGCATACTTTTAGGGTGCCCGTCCGCTAGCGGCGCAGTGCCCCATTACGAAGGAGAGGCTGACACATGCTTGTTTACTTCACCCCCCTCGCCAAGTCGCGAATTGCCTTGTCTGTCTGCGCCTGGTTTTTGGGGCTGAGTTGGTTGTGCGTTGGTTCGACTGCAGTCTGGGCTCAGACGCCGTCTGACAAAGCTCAGGCACCTGCAACCAGCGCGGCGAGCGACAACCCGCGGCAGCGGCCGAGCACTACGAATAGAGTCATCGTCGAAGAGCGTTTGAGCCGTGATACGGCCAAGTCCAAAGGGGAGCTGACGTTTGACGACATCAAGTTCGATATCGAAAAGGATGGCAAATTCTCTCGCGACATGATCACTCCTGAGATCGAAGAGCTCAACAAAAAAACCGTGCGGATTCGTGGCTATATCCTTCCTGCCAGCGTGTTCAAGCAGAGTGGCATCGACGAATTCGTGCTGGTGCGGGACAACATGGAATGTTGTTTTGGTCCTGGAGCGGCGCTCTACGACTGCATCATCGTGCAGATGGAGCCTGGGAAAACCACCGAATTCTCCACTCGCCCGATCGCAGTCCGTGGAAAATTTGAGATCAAGGAATTCCTCTATCCCGATAGCGATCGCCACTATGCGATCTACAAGATGACCGCCAGCGAAGCAAAATAGGCGAGTGCTATTAATAAACTATGCTAGCGTTCGCATCAGTTGCTTGAATCCGGGGTGAGTGCACCCTTTTTTAATCGCCAGCGCGCTACGCTGCGTTCGATCCAGCCCACCAGTACCAACACCGAGACTGCAGCAAGTGTCAGGAGCGTGGCCAGTGTTACCCGCTGGACGGCGACCGCAACTCCGATACCGGC
Organism: uncultured Pirellulaceae bacterium; assembly: GCA_934255105.1. Lineage (GTDB taxonomy): Bacteria > Planctomycetota > Planctomycetia > Pirellulales > Pirellulaceae > Aureliella. The sequence goes on along the minus strand of CAKQNH010000045.1, from coordinate 2,048 downwards.
GGTCAGGTAGATCGTAGCCGCCGTAGTCAGTCCGGCCACGCCTGTTTTTGAGTCGTGTACGATCGTCCCCGCTCCTAGAAAACTGATACCGACCACAATCGCCTGGAGCACGCGGATTGGGTCCGCGCGGAGCGCTGCAGGGGATTCCTGTTGCTGGAAGTGATCGATAATCTCTTGCCCCAAGATCATCATCAGCGCAGATCCTACGCTGACAAACATGTGTGTGCGAATTCCCGCTGGTTTGCCAGCAATCTCCCGCTCCATTCCCAGGATTGCGCCGAGCACTGCGGCTATTCCCAGCACGCGCAACCCCATCCAATCGATGGCAGATATTTCCATTGTCAGTTTCCTGGTCTTGTAAACTTACACGGCTTGTCGAACTGGTGAGACGATTCTCTTCGCAGTTGTTTGGGAGTGCATGACAAGCAAACCTCATTCCCAAAAACGCGTTGCGGTGGAGCTGGCTTGCAGGTTGAGCAGCCCACGATTAGCTAGGCAACGATTAGCCAGGCAACGATTAGCTAGGCAAGCGGGCAGAGGAGCACCCTGTGAGCGGATAAAATGAGACAATCATCTTTTCCCGGATGGTCTAGGCTGCTAGATTAGAAAATCTAGGGAAAAATTTGATCCCAAATCGCCGACCGATCTGCGGCTGCCGCGCAAGACTGTGACTTGTTATGTAGTGGACGTCGCCAAGACTTTCGGTGCTTGGCCGTTCAGCCCTGAAGTTCGTGGCGAGTTGGCTACGACAAAATGCCTGAAGAAGCACTTAAACGCTGCTCGTGTGCAGATCGTTTATAGCCCACCTTGAGTAACTTGCTCCATGACAAAGGATCTTGCCCGATGGTTTTTCGCTCTCCGCTAGCATGGCTGGCTCTTCCGCTGCTATTGCTCTCATGGACAACTCCCACCCAGGCACAAGACTGGGTCAAGCAGATGTTCGAAGAGGTCTCGCACGACTTCGGTAATGTGCCACGCGGGGCCAAAGCGGAGTATTCATTCGTGCTGATGAATAAGTATCAAGAAACGCTGCATATAGCGCAGGTGCGGTCGAGCTGTGGTTGTACCATCCCACGCATCGCCAACGCCAACTTGAAGACGTATGAGAAGGGGGCGATCATTTGCGAATTCAACACGCGTTCATTTATCGGTCCCAAATCGGCTGTGGTCACCGTGGTCTTCACCGCGCCCTACCACGGCGAAATGCAGTTGATGGTCAAGGGAGACATTCTTTCGGACATCGTTACCGAACCGGGGGAGATCCAGTTTGGCGAACTCGACCAAGCCACCGAGAAAGCAACCACGGTCAAAGTCAGATATACCGGCAAAAACAGGGCTTGGCAAATTACCGATGTCCGCAGCGCCAATCACCACCTGGGCGTCAAGCTCAATCGCATCGAGAAGCGCGCCGGCCCGATCGAATACGAGATGCAGGTGCGCTTGAAAGACTCCGCACCGACCGGAGCGTTTTCCGATCAAATTGTGTTGGTCACCAATGACAGCGAATACAATTTAGTAACGATTCCCGTTCGTGGCAACGTGCTGCCGCCACTGGTAGTGCCCGCTTCGGTGGAGTTGGGGACGGTCAAGGCTGGGCAACCGGTACGGTCGCGGATCGTCATCAAGAGCAATGAAAATTTCGAAGTAACCAATATCGAGTGTGCCGACCAACGCTTTACATTTAGCCCTGCGGCCGGCAAGTCGGCCAAGGTTCACGTGATCCCCATCGAATTTTTGGGCGATGCCGCCGGTGCCTTTCGCGACACGGTCACCATTCACACCACCCTGCCCGAGGGCGGCACTGCATCCACCCAGGTGAGTGGCAACGTCGTCCCCTAAAGTAGAACGGGCACTCCTGCCCGTTTATAAAGTAGAACGGGCACTCCTGCCCGTTTATAAAGTAGAACGGACACTCCTGTCCGTTTATACCCCACACCTTTTCACGAGCCTTTTCCCTATCGATTTCTTGCGCTAGCTCTGCTCGCACTGGATCTTCTCCCTCTGGGAGAGGTCGAGCCTAAGCGAGGGAGAGGGCAAGCGCAATCTAC
>CAKQNH010000044.1 GCA_934255105.1 uncultured Pirellulaceae bacterium | reverse complement strand
ACCAGTAGCTTCAAGTTCGACAGTTCAGCATACAGGGCCTTGGGCTCGGCAACTTGGCTTGTCAAACTACCTGGTGCAGCGAGCGTAGTCAATCGCAGCGCACCGACCGGGTGGCTCGCAGGGACAGCTTCCGTCACACGCGTACTGACACTACGGATCGGGCTGCGCAACGCACCATCCATGGCTGCCATCAAGTATTCAATGGAAGACCCGCCGCTGACCAATGGGAGAGCGCCGTGCTGATCGATAGCCACTGGCGCTTGCAAAACCACGCTCGCCGCTGGTTCGGGCGGTCGGCGCATCAATCCCGCGACCACGATCTCCTGCTGGGATGTGTACTTGCGGCTGATGGGGGTCGAATCGGGGCGTGGAAGCTGGATTGAGCTTGCCATCCCATGGTCGACAGATAGCAACACGCCGCGATGCAGCGTGGTGGCTCCAACAGCGTCCACATGGTGCGCAGCTCGAAAGAAGCTGGCACTGGGAAGACGGATATGCTTTTCAACAGCCAGGATTACTAGCGTCAGTGTCAGCCCAACGGTGAGCGCTGCCAACCAGCCGCGGAGGCTGCGTGCTGCGTCCATGAAGATTCTTCCTTGAAGACAACTTGGGAGGTGAATCGATCGCTACGGCAGCAACTAGGTTTTAGACTTGGAGCCCTTGGGCCAGAAGCCAAGCCACGAGTGGGCTCCGCTGGCAGCATTTGGTCCCGCCGCGTCCTGTTCGTCCGTTTCGCTTGTCTTCCCTGTTCCCGCCAGCATGTCGGCCAGGGTCTGCATGGCCACAGTAATGGGTGCCTTGGGTGCCTGCTCTAGCAGAGGCACGCCGTTATTGCGGACCTCGATCATCGTGCGGTAGTCATTGGGAATCTGGAAGAAGATCTCGCGGCCAATAGTTTCCTTGGCCTTTTTGAGTTTGATCTGCCCGCTTTCAAGCCCGACGCGGTTGACAATAATTTTCAGTTTGTCGCGCAGCCCCTCGATCTCATCAAACGACATCTGCAGTCGCACCAAGTTACGCAGGCAGGGCAGGTCGAGCTGCACCACCATCAATACATCATTTGCAAACTCGAACGCGGCTAGGTCGGTCGCCGTAAACCCCTTGGAGACGTCGATAACGATATGCGAGAAAGTGGCTTTGAGCAACCCAAAGACGCGTTTAAGCGACTCGGGATTGATCAGGCTAACATCCTGCAACTGCACCGGCCTGGGGAGCAAATACAACCCTGATGCGTGCTTGGTCAGCGAGCGTTTTAGGAGTTGAAAGTCTAAACGCGCGACATTCTCTGTCACGTCCACCAGACTGTAATCTGGAATGCTGTCCAAGAACACATCCGCATCGCCGATGGCCATATCCAGATCGACCAAGGCGACTGTATTCTGTGGATTGGCGGCAAAGATGCAGCCCAGATTGACAGCCAGACTCGTGCAGCCCACACCCCCTGAGGCCCCGGCCACCGCGATGATTTTGGATGCGCGATTGAGACTCCCAACTCCACTGCCAAAGCGGGAATCGGATATGCGACCGAGCGCGGCCATCATATCTTCAAGGCTCAGCGGCAGTGTCAAAAATTCTTTGGCACCCGCTCGCATGGCGCGCAGGATCAACTGGCCGTCGCCACTGGAACTGACCGCCAGCAGCGCACAGGTGGCCGCTTCGCCGCGCATCTTTTCCAACAATGCGATGGCCTTGTCGGGATCTCCGTCCAGGCTGATCACACCCACGTCTGGCGAAGACTGCGCGACCACATCCGGGAAAAATTCATATCGCGAGCACTCGGCTTCGAGCCACACTATCTCCATCCCCAGAAGCATCTTCTTCAGCGTCTCACGCGATGCATCTTGAGGATCGACCAGTGCCAGTCGTAGTACATTGCTCATAGTCTCAAACCCATTCGTACGTATTGCAAAACAATTTCACAGGCTTACCGGATGGCAGCCAGCGCTATCGCATGATCACACCCGTACTCGGCCCTGGACGGCTGGCGGGCTGTACTGCGCTTGCAGGCTGCGGATAGTAATCTTGTTGTGCTACCATTGTCGGTTGCTGAGCCATGCGGGGAACGTTAATTCCGTTGCTGCCTGGCGAATTCGGCCCAGGCGCAACTGGCGGCAGCATGCCACGCGGTTGGGTCGACTGGTTCACTCCGTATCCACTGGGATACTGACCACCGGGATACTGGCCGTTGGGCACGATGCCGGGAGGGAGGGGTTGTCCCGCTGGAACGTCCTGAATCAAGCCTGGGTTGTACTGTTCTCCTCCCGCACCATAGTTATCTGAAACTGGAGTCTCGACGAACCCACGCATGTACAGGTCTTTATCGGTCGGGCTTTGAGTCGAAGTACCAGGCGAACTACGCGGTACTTCGTGCGGATCCATCGGCCCGGCAAAGTTCGGGGTCACCGTGATCAACAGTTCAATTTCGTTTTGCTCTTCACGAGTCGTGCGAAACAATGTCCCCAGATAGGGCATGTCCGCCAGCAGTGGGAAGCCGGAGTTGATGGTTTCACTTTTGACTTGCAACAATCCTGCCAAGGCCAGCGTCTGCCCCGCCCCCAGTTCGACTGCGGTTTCTAGATAGCGGCTGCGGAGGCCAGGGACAGTTGTTCCATTGATGGAAAGCGTGCGGCTGAAATCGATCTCGCTGACATAGGGCCGCACCTCCAACGCTATGCGGCCATTGCCTTGCACTTTGGCTACGTAGTCCAAGCGCGTACCGTATTCGCGAAACTGAATACCCACTTGGCCCAGGCCAGCAGGCACCGGGATTGGGAATTCCCCACCCGCGTTGAAGCTGGCGGGCCGACCATCAATGGCGGTCAAGGTTGGACTGGCGAGCACCTTCACTAAGTTGTTGCGGCGCAGGGCGCGGATGGCGGTGAAGAAGGAGCTTCCGTTTTCAACCACCCCAACACTGAATGTTTCCTGGCCGGTCGAGGCGAGGGCTTTTACAGGGGCTCCAGCGGTACTTATCAAGCCACTAACCGATTGAGTGACAAAATCATCGCCGTTGGCGAAGGCCCAATCGATTCCCAGCTCGCGCAGTTTCGTGCGGGAGACTTCCATGATCTGTGCTTCGAGCTGGATCGTGTGGACGCCGGTGACATTGACTTTGTTGATCACCGTGGGGAAATACAATTCAGCAATGCTGATCACATGGTTGACATGCTCGGCACTGGTGACAAACCCGCTGACGATGGCCCCTTGCTGGACTGGTACTACTTGCAGATTGGCATCAGGAAATTGCTGACGCAGAATGGCCTCCAACTCGCGGACATCCCCCAACACCATGATTTCGATGCTGTGGACAGAATCGTCGGCCCCCAGGAGGTCAACTTGGGTTACGCCAGTCGCGATAGCGGAGATTTGGAGGCGGTTACCTCCTTCCAACGGTACAGCAGTAAGCACGTTGGGATTCTGAATGCGCACCCGCTTGAAGACTTGACTGGCCGTAATTTCACGGCTGGTGTTGACCACCATCTGAATTGCTTGGCGTTCCTGGGAAGCACTGTCAATACTGACGTGCGCATTGGTCATTGCCCATTGGCTATGCACGGGCGCTTGGCCCGTAGCGATTGAACCGCCACAGCTCCCAACAGTCAGCGCAGCGCACAGCGTTGCCCGGAACAACCTGCGAAGCCAGCCGCGAGGAATAGCCTGAATAGTGGTGACAGCCATGCGTTGACATCCTTGTGCTTACCAATCGAAAAGCCAGCGGTCATCCATGACTACCTAGCGCTTGTCGATTGACTGTCTAATATTGAACCTGAGTGGACTACGCCGGACTCAAACGAGCTGGCGAGTTAGTGCAGTCGGCTGCTATACCGACTAGCAAACTCAATTTACAGGTGGCTTGCTGGGTGCCGCCGGGCTGGCAGGAACCGCAGCGGGCTCGATGCTAGTAGGATATGTCGGCGTATAACCACCATATCCTGAATGAACATTGGGCGTAGAACTGCTAAATTGGTTTGACGGAATCCGGCTTGGGGTATTTGGGGAAATTGATGCGTCTGTGGGCGACATCTCCTGCGGCATCTCCGTACTGTCGCTCCACGTATATGTCTTCGATCCCGTTGGCGTAATGATCAGCATTTTGTGTTTGGGTGGCGGTGGAACTGCCTCTTCCCCTCCTGGAAACAAGCTGTCAAGCGATTGGGTCACCGCTGCGACATGTTCCTGCTTGACTGGCTGATTCTTGCTGCTCTCTTCTTGCTTGATCCAACTCAAGAAGGATTCGCCATTGTCCGCTCGCTCAATGGTGGCTTCCTCAAACGGACGGAGATTCATCCGCAGTTCGCCCATGCTATTAGCCAGCGTCAGAGCTTCCAATTGGCTCTCTTTGACCAACAACTGGAATACGCTCCCTCGCCCCCCAGCGTTGTCCGTCTCCGAATCGCGAGTCGTAACACCGTTGATGCCGAAGACCTGCACATTGCGCATGACGGTACGAGTTTCCGCCACGGGTCCGTGATTGCCAGTTTTGAACGTGCCTAAAATATCGACATGGTCCCCAGGCTTGATGTATCCGGCAGAACCGGGAATATCAAAGACGCGGTAGCCGGGTGGAATCGCGGTAGAGAAACTCTCACGACTATCGGCCAACTTGCGGCTTAGGATGGGCTCGCCCACGAATATTTGTTGGTTGGTAAACTTACCTTCCACGTCGGTCAGGTTGACCAGTGCGCCTTCCGGCACCCGGCTTTTAGGCCACTTCTCTAATTTGACGGAATCGGCAGAAACCTTCTGCGCGTGAGGCAAGTCCTTGACGGCCACAAAGATCTCTACGTTGGCCTCAGCCGCTTGATCTGGCGCTTTATCCATGATCGCCTTGCTGACACCAACAGCGGCAATCATGCCGCAGCCCAGTGCAATGACCAACAGTATTAATGATTTAGCTCGCATTGCCAGGTTGCCTCAACAATCTCTATAACTCTGCGCCGAATCGCCTCTTGCGAACCTTAGTTAAACGCATCGACTTGTATTTGCCTCAGCACTCCCTGCCGGGCACTGATTCTCAGCTAACGGACCCACCGCCGTTTGCTATCATTGGCATATCGTGGGCGTTTAGTCCACAAAGAATTTCTTAACGTGCGCAGTAGGTGCATAAGAACAAGTCGCGTTGCGCGTCAGTGTTCCGCTAGCCAGATCAACTGGAATGCGGAGCTTCTTGATATGTGATCGGCCAGCAGCCAGCGCGAAGATGATTCAAAACGGAATTAACCCCGTAGGCGGTAGAGTCCACCAAGACTCGCGCATCGCCGGCGGCGCGCTGCGTTCTTTTTGGAGCGGATGTACCGCAGCGCTCATAAGCTCGTTGACCCGTGTGGGCTGGTACCCAGCGAGTCGATGCTCAGGCTAGATCAAGCCCGCGAAGGCGAAGTAGCCAATGGCTGCCACCGTCATGGGAATGCCGTAGGGGAGCAGCAGCATTCGCGGCTTGCGCTCCTGCGAGATCTCGTAGAGTTTATCGGCATCGCGGACCGTGGCAATTTCTTGCAGCAACGCCTGAGCCTGCACCCAGTGCTTGACCCAATTTCCGCTCAAGGCGATTTGGACTAGCGCCATAATACCGCCGACAATGGTCGTGGCAACAAAGATGTACCAAGTGTGCTCGATGTGTACGAAAGCGGCGATCCCCGCCAGCAATTTCACGTCGCCCGCCCCCATACCACCAATCAGATGCAGGCCGAACAGCAACGCCAAACCAAAGAAAGTGGCCGCTAGGCTCCAGCCTAATCCAACCATTCCACCACAGACCGCGCTGTAAACCCAGCCGGACACGATGAGCGGGTAAGTGATTTTATTGGGAACTTTCAGGTACAGACCATCGATTATCGCAGCGACGACCAGCGTAATCGAGACGGCCCACATGGCCCAGTTTTCCGTGAATTGTGCGATCAATTGGTCCATTATTGCGATCCCCGCTGCTGGCTGAATTCCGCTTCCGTTGCGATCCGCCCGATCATCAACGGTTGGGTTGAAAATGTATCGTGAGCTATAAAATCTACGGCGGCTGTGTTCGAATCGAGTTTCGGCTTATCGCAGACTACAAAACCAGACGAAGACTGTGGTCAGCACAGTTCCCGCCAGACAAGCCATCTCCCACAGTCCGGTAATCGACTCTGCCGGTAAGATATAAGGTGTCATGCGATGTTTCCTATACTCGAGCTGAAACGCAAGCAGACTCGACAGTGAACTGAAGACGCTGAAAAGCTGCACGCGGTCGCCTGAACGACCGAGTGCCGAATTTGTATGTAATACAATTGCTAAGCGACGTCGGTAGATGTTGACCTGCCGCGACTGCTACGCAAGGCGAGCGCAGTCGCGCAGGTATCAACCAACAGCTCTACTTACTCTTGCCGAGTTCGGTGGCGACATTGTTGAAGGTCGACTGGGCGTTGCTACCGATGGAGGTAACAGCGGTCAAGCAGACAACCACGATGAGTGCCAACATAACTGCATACTCAACAGCAGTTGGGCCATCTTCCGACTTCAAGAAACGATCGACTTTGTTCACGAAATTCTTCATAGCTTGCTCTCCCAACATGGCGCACCCGAACGATCGGGCAACAGTAGAAAATTGAAAATGCGAGTTTTCGACGATCGGCTTCGCCACTGCCGCTTGGTCGAAGAAACTCACAACGTTATTTTGCCGACTAGTTTGCCTCAACGTGAGGGTTTCTCTCGGCACTCATACGGAACTTACGACATAAAAGAGGGTTGTCAAATTTGACTTCTAGCGAAGCAATAAGAATCGCGTATTTTTTTCCGGATGAGTAGACTGCTACTGCGCGACTGAAAGCAGGGTCGCCATAATCGCAATAACCCGCCTCACTAACTAGCCTACGCAATTAACCCCGTAGGCGGTAGCGGCCACCAAGACTCGCGCGCCGCCGGCGGCGCGCTGCATACTCACCGGAGCGGATGTACCGCAACGCTCATGAATTCGTTGATCCGTGCGGGGCTGGTGCCCAGCGAGTCGATGCTCAGGCTAGATCAAGCCCGCGAAGGCGAAGTAGCCAATGGCTGCCACCGTCATGGGAATGCCGTAGGGGAGCAGCAGCATTCGCGGCTTGCGCTCCTGCGAGATCTCGTAGAGTTTATCGGCATCGCGGACCGTGGCAATTTCTTGCAGCAACGCCTGAGCCTGCACCCAGTGCTTGACCCAATTTCCGCTCAAGGCGATTTGGACTAGCGCCATAATACCGCCGACAATGGTCGTGGCAACAAAGATGTACCAAGTGTGCTCGATGTGTACGAAAGCGGCGATCCCCGCCAGCAATTTCACGTCGCCCGCCCCCATACCACCAATCAGATGCAGGCCGAACAGCAACGCCAAACCAAAGAAAGTGGCCGCTAGGCTCCAGCCTAATCCAACCATTCCACCACAGACCGCGCTGTAAACCCAGCCGGACACGATGAGCGGGTAAGTGATTTTATTGGGAACTTTCAGGTACAGACCATCGATTATCGCAGCGACGACCAGCGTAATCGAGACGGCCCACATGGCCCAGTTTTCCGTGAATTGTGCGATCAATTGGTCCATTATTGCGATCCCCGCTGCTGGCTGAATTCCGCTTCCGTTGCGATCCGCCCGATCATCAACGGTTGGGTTGAAAATGTATCGTGAGCTATAAAATCTACGGCGGCTGTGTTCGAATCGAGTTTCGGCTTATCGCAGACTACAAAACCAGACGAAGACTGTGGTCAGCACAGTTCCCGCCAGACAAGCCATCTCCCACAGTCCGGTAATCGACTCTGCCGGTAAGATATAAGGTGTCATGCGATGTTTCCTATACTCGAGCTGAAACGCAAGCAGACTCGACAGTGAACTGAAGACGCTGAAAAGCTGCACGCGGTCGCCTGAACGACCGAGTGCCGAATTTGTATGTAATACAATTGCTAAGCGACGTCGGTAGATGTTGACCTGCCGCGACTGCTACGCAAGGCGAGCGCAGTCGCGCAGGTATCAACCAACAGCTCTACTTACTCTTGCCGAGTTCGGTGGCGACATTGTTGAAGGTCGACTGGGCGTTGCTACCGATGGAGGTAACAGCGGTCAAGCAGACAACCACGATGAGTGCCAACATAACTGCATACTCAACAGCAGTTGGGCCATCTTCCGACTTCAAGAAACGATCGACTTTGTTCACGAAATTCTTCATAGTTTGCTCTCCTAAAACGGTGCGCCCGAACAAGCGGGTAGCAACAGAAACTGAAAATGCGAGCTTTTCGACAATCGGCTTCGCCACCGCCGCCAGGTCGGAGAAACTCACAAGGTTACTTTGCCGACTAGTTATCCTCAACGTGAGGGTTTCTCTCGGCACTCATAGGAAACTTACGCCACAAAAGGGGGTTGTCAAATTTGACTTCTAGCAAAGCAATGAGAATCGCGTATTTTTTTTCGGATGCGTAGACTGCAACTGCCCGATTGGAATCGGGGTCGCCATAATCGTTATAACCTGCCTCGCTAATTAGCTCTATGTAAGCCGCTGCCATGTCCATCCATCTGCTGAGCCTCTTGCCACGGCATTTCTGGTACCCCATCGGTATCACCATCATTGCTCTCAGCCATTTGGCGCTGCTGATCGATTTCTCTTCCGCAGAACTCTTACCGGCAGTAGTTACAGCGATCTGCATCATGTGTACTCAGAAGCACGTGGGCTGGCTGACGACCGTCGCAATCCTGGCTGCTGTGTGCGTCGGGCTTGGACAGCCATTGGTATCTACGAGCGCTGGGGCATCGGTTTGGCCGCTCATCCTCGCCCACGCCGCCCTGGGTGGCGCTCGCCTGGCCTTTGTGCGCAGCCCGCTGGGGCGCGTCCACGCAATGCAACGCTTGTCCCGTCGCTTGCGGCGACAGTCCGAACAGTTGCAGGTAGCCATCGAAAATCAGGAATTGACGCGGCGGACGGTGCAGCAGTTTGAATCGGATCGACGTACGCTGCTGGATAATCTGCCGTTGCACGTCGTCCGCAAGGACCTGCACGGCCGTTTCATTTTTGTCAGCCAATCCTTCTGCGATTTTGTCGGTCGCCCCATGGCAGACATACTGGGCAAGACCGATATGGACCTTTTCTCCCAAGACTCCGCTGCGAAATTTATCGCAGACGATCAGCAAGTCATCTCCTCCGGTCAGGTGTTTAATGACGTGGAGAGTACGCAATTGCCCAACGGCGAGATGAGCTATATGCAAGTCCGCAAGGCACCGCTACTGGCCGCCGACGGACAAATTGTTGGAGTGCAAGGCATTTTTTGGGATGTGTCCGAGGAATTCACGCGCCGCAAAGCTCTGCAGAGAATTGAATCTCTGGCGCATGCTCTGATTCATGCCGCTCTGGACGCAGTGCTCATTGTCGATGACGATGGTAGAGTCCTGGAGGCCAACCCTGCAACTCAAAACATTCTTGGTTTTGCTCCGGGCAGCGCCAGCAATCACCCACTGCTGGGCAGCATCATGCAGCCCACCGTCGAAGAACGAGCGGGCCGTAGCAGCGATCCGCCGGGAACCTCGGCCAGCTACCAGCGCAAGACTCCGATCAACGAATTTCTGAAAGAAGCCACCGGACGTCGCATTGAAGCTCGCCTGCGGCGGAATTCTGACGAATGGTTCGATGCGGAGATCTCTGCCCATCCGCTGGATGTTGAGGGACGCCAAAACTGGGCCATCTTCATTCGCGATATCACCAAACGCAAACGGGCCGAACGCGAACTGCGGGCTGCTAAAGAGAGCGCCGAGCGAGCTAACGCAACCAAGAGCGAGTTTGTAGCCAACGTCAGCCACGAACTACGCACGCCTCTGACCGGTATTATCGGGCTGCACGAACTACTAGCTAACGGCCCCGTCGATGATCGCCAACTCCATTATTTGGAGCTGGCAAAGATCTCCGCGGGCAATCTACTGACGCTGATCGACGACCTGCTCGACTTCTCCAAAATCGAAGCCGGACATGTGGACATCGAAGCCATCGAATTCGACTTGGTCGAGTGCGTCGAAGATGCAGCGCTGGCACTGGCCGCACGCGCACAACTGCGCGGCTTGGAATTGTTGCTCGATTTTGAACCCGACCTGCCACAACGTGTAGTTGGCGACCCACATCGCATCAAACAAGTCCTGTTAAACTTGGTGGGCAACGCTATTAAGTTTACCGCCAAAGGAGATATTCGAATTTGTGTGCGGCGCATCCCGGCGTCCCACCTGCAGACGCCAGCGACAGCCTCCGCCAGCCCAGCAGGGCAAGTTGCTGGTCGCGTTATAGGCTGTCGATTTGAAGTGCACGATACCGGCGTAGGAATTCCCATCGAACAGCGTGAAATGATTTTCGAAGCTTTCCAACAAGCCGACTCGAGCACGACGCGGCGCTACGGGGGAACTGGATTAGGACTAACGATCTGCCGCGATCTCGTTACGAAAATGTCGGGGGTGATCGGTATTGACGATTCGAGACGGCTTTCCGGGGAAGCCACTCCCGGAAGCTGCTTCTTTTTTGAATTACCCCTGCCCGAGCTTCCCAGCCAACCCCTTTTGAGCGCTGCACAGCCGCCGGCCCCGACGAGCGAAGATGGTCTGGCCTGTCATATTGTGCTGGCCGGCCATGCTTGCCCATGGCGAGAATTGTTATGTCGCGAGTTGCAACAGTTATCGCATTCGGTGACTCTACTAAGCATCAAACAATTGGCCGAACGCCAGCCGCCCCATTTGTTCAGCGCTGGCAACAAAACGATTGTCATCGCTGATTATCTGGAACTGTGTTCGCTCACTTGGAACGCTGCCCCCGTGGTGTATAAATGGGTGCTACTCAACGCCCTGGCCTATGCACAACCCCACACCGTCCCCACCTGGCTAGCACACGCTCAAGTTTCCTGGCTCGCGCGTCCAATCTGTCGCCAGAGCTTGATACAAGCCTTAACTGAGCACACCACCGCGATTGAAACGCACCAAAGTGGCCCCCTCGCCCCAGTTCCTCATCGCTCAGCAGATCTATTGCTGGTGGAGGATAGCCCTATCAGCCAAACCGTTCTGCGGGACATGCTGCAAGGTTTAGGACACCGAGTTTCCATCGCCAGCCATGGGCGAGAAGCCGTCCAAGCATGTCAGGCAAAACAATTCGATTTGGTACTCATGGATATCCAAATGCCCGACATGGACGGCTTGGAAGCCACCCAGGCAATTCGCCAGCACGAACAGGGGACCAACAAGCGGCAGCGGATCTACGCTCTGACCGCGCACGCCACCACCCGCGATCGGCAACAGTGCGAAGCTGCCAGCATGGATGGCTTTCTGGTTAAACCCATCACTCGCAGCCGCTTGGATAGTGCAATTCAGCAGGCGCTCAGTGGCAAAGCGAACGATGCCTCCGCACGTTTTTCGTCACAGGAGAAATCGGCCATTGCGGCGAGTAGCGATGAAGGGTCAGGCTCAGCCGCAGATGCATCGGGCAGTAGAGAGTCCCCACCCAACCAGGCGGCGGCTGAAACAGCAGGGCCGTTGGATGCACGCCACATCGATATAGAACATGCTTTTGACGCCGCCCCCGACTGGCTGGAGTTAGTTCAATTGATGCATGGCAACGAGAGCCTTCTGCGCGACGTGCTGGCTTTGTTGACTCGTGAAGTACCGCGACTGGGGCGCAGCTTCCAAAGCGGCCTAAGCGAAAGCAATTTTGGCGAAGTGCGCCGCGCAGTACACACGCTCAAAAGCAATGTTCGCCACGTTGGCTTAAACGACATCGGCCAGTACGCGCAGTGGCTGGAGCATTTGGCTCGCGATCAGCAAAGCGACCTTCTGAAGGCGCACATGGAAAACTTGGTAGCCCTGACCGACGCTATCGCGGACTGGGCCGCGCGGACGCTGAAAAGCCATTAACGTCTCACGCTGTTAACCGAACTCCCAGCCCGGCGGCTTGTGGAAGACTGCAGTAGCCTTTATTCCATTCCAACCCCTGGGCAATATCATTAGCCAGCAGCAGTGCACCATCCAGATCCGCATAATCTAGCAGAGGCAATAGATGCACGCCGGCCGCGATGCCAATGCTGGACTCGGTCATGCACCCCACCATAACCTTGAGTCCATTTTGCTTGGCGCGGGCGATCATGCGTCGCGCCGGCGTCAACCCACCACACTTGACCAACTTGATATTGATAGCATCAAAACTGTCGATACATCGGTCCACGTCGCTCTCCACTTGGCAACTTTCATCCGCCATTAAAGGAATGGCGCACGCCCCTTTGAGCTGCCGCATAGACGCAAACTCATCGGCCCCTAGCGGCTGCTCGATCAGCTCCACGCCCAAGCCTGATAGCTCCTCCGCCCAAGCGGGGACATCGGCAGGCTGCCAGGAACAATTGGCATCGACGCGGAACAGGCTGCTGGTCTCTTCGCGCAATCGTCGCACCAAATCCATGCCGCCGCGAGCGTCCAATTTGATTTTATAAATGGGCCAATCTGGCATGGCGCGCATCTTGCGCACCATCTCAGCAGGCGTATCCAGACCGATGGTATAACAGGTGGGCGGATACCCAGCATCGTCGCGCAGTCCCCACAGTTTCCACAATGGCTGCTCATGCATCTGCGCGTATAGATCCCAAGCCGCACAATCTAGCGCGCACTGCGCAAAACGACACTCCGACAGCATGGGGTCCAGCTCGCGCCACAATTCGGCCGGATTCTCCAATTGCCAGCCGTTCAATCGCGGTGCCACGCGATCAATAGCCGCAGACATACTCTCTAACGTAACGCCATAGAACTCGTTGGTCGTAGCCTCCCCCAGGCCCACCAACCCCTGATGCTCCAGACGAACGATCAACGTCGGCTGGACCGTAACGGTTCCGCGCGCAATGGTAAATGGATCTCGCAATTTCAGCGCATAGCTGGCAACACTAACTCGCATCTTTTGACCACGCACGTAAGGGTGACTCGGAATGAATGTAAGGGTGGCTCGGAATGAATGTAAGGGTGGCTCGGAATGGTAGCGTCTACGATACCGCTACTTTGCCACCGCGACTAGTGTGTAGAACGATTGTCCCCAATCGTTTCCCCTAACGTAGAACGATTGTCCCCAATCGTTTTCCCTAACGTAGAACGACTCTCCCCAATCGTTTCCCCTAACGTAGAACGATTGTCCCCAATCGTTTCCCCTAACGTAGAACGATTGTCCCCAATCGTTTCCACAAGCAACTTTGCCAATTGCTCTACTCACTGACGGGCACTAATGCCTTGCCACAAAGAGATGCGTGGGCACCCGTAGCAGAAGTCGCCAAGACTTCCGGCCCCGCCTGACAAGCCGAAACTCTTGGCGAGTTCCACTACGGTTTCGGGGCGAGTTCCGCTACGGCCCGAACGTTGCCCTTTTCTTGGGGGGCAGATTTCGAGTATAGCTACCCGTGCGTCGTCGTGCGGTTTGCCTTCAGTTAAGTGGCCGACCCCCACTT
>CAKQNH010000043.1 GCA_934255105.1 uncultured Pirellulaceae bacterium | reverse complement strand
CCATGGCGTAGGTCCGCCGACCGTATTTATTGAACGACGAGATCCCGAGCGTGCTGCCGATGGCAAGGGCATTGCCGGTTCGCGAGGCCTCACCCGCCGAAGGCAACAAGATTTGTTCGTGCGCCGGCATGGTCGATTCACGCGTAGCGATGACATTGCGTGGCGATCTGTTGACGTAGGTGTATCTCAGCCCATCGTCTAAAATCAATATGGAACGGCTGGTCGTGTTCCCCGTGTTGACTCGCTCGGCCGCTCGCGAGCTGATCGAGTCGGTGTCGGAGACCGCGCCTGGACCAAGCTGCATGCCGTTGCGCAACTCGATTAGGAACTCTTGTTGCGCGATCACGGGTGAGCAGCACATCGCCGCTAGCAGACACACCGGCCAAACCAACGGGGACAGCTTGATACGAGTGTCCAAAGTCTGGCGACTTCGGCAATATTGCTCAGCGACCACTGAAGAATTTCCGCAATGTTTCAGAAGCCGCATCCTTGGAATTACCAGTCGACGGAGCTTTAGATTGGATCGGCAATTTACCGGGTTTGCCTTTAGACCGCTGCTGATCGATCTTGGTGTCCTCTTCGGCCTTAACTTCCATGACGGTCGAATCGGCCGAAGGCGCTTGGTCGGGGTTGAGTTGGAACTGTCGCGTTTCAGGATCATTGTCGCGGCGCTCAAATTGATCGGCTTCTTCCAGCCAATTGCTGACGTCGATATCCTCAAAGCGGCTGTCGTTGGCGGCGGCAGTGGCCGTGCGCGCGGCAGCGTCTTTGACATCTTTGACTTCTGCTTTCTTGACGTTGGAGACACCCGCTTCGATGACTGCTATGAACTCGAGTTTACCAACTTTGATGTGATCCCCGTTTTTGAGAATCTTAGCCTTGGAGGGATCCAGCTTCTGATCGTTGACGTAAGTGCCATTGCGGCTCTTGAGATCGATGAGCAGAATACGCCCATCCTTGCGGACAAACGCGCAGTGTCGTCGGCTGATCGATTCACTCTTGGGGCGGATGTGGCATTCGTCGCTGCGACCGATGAGGAATTTGTCATGATTGACAGAAATCAATTTTCCCTCATGCCCACCCGTCACAACTTTTAGCTGCATTTGCATTGTTGACCCTCTGTATTGTGAACTCAGGATCGCGTCCTGCCATTGTCAAATCGTATCCAGCCGAGAGAAGTTAGGCTATGCGGATTCCAGATCGCCACGCTGGGATTTACGGATACCAGTCTATTATTCCCTGAACTGAGCCACTAAAACAAGAGCTAATTGGTGCTCTGGCCCCCCTTATTGTCGTATAGTGTAGCCCAGGCTGGCTTAGTAGTCATTGCGGGCCAGCTCCTGGTAGCCGACGTGGCTATGCTTGCCAAGCCCTGGCAAGTTGCCGTAACCGCAGCTAAAGTCGCCAGACGTGGGACGTGCCCTGGTGTCTGTCCAAAGTCCAGCGACAGTGCCTACAAAAGTTTGGCGACAGTGGATACGACTGGTATTTCTGCCCGGATGCTCAACAAAGGAACGCAGAACTGATGGAAGGCATCGACTCATTTTCCCTCTCCTGGATCGACTATGTCGCCTTTGGCAGCTACTTCTTTGCACTGTGCGCGATCGGTCTGTGGGTAGGCCGTAAGGAGAAGACCGACGCAGATGATTATTTTCTAGCGGGCCGCACGCTCCCTTGGTACGTCGTGGGCAGTTCGTTCATCGCGTCAAACATCAGCTCCGAACATTTCATCGGCATGGTCGGTGCCGCTTTCGTGTATGGCATCTGCGTGGCCCTGAGCGAATGGGGGAATGTGCTGTCGTTTTCGATCCTGATCTGGCTGTTTATTCCGTTCCTGTTGGCCTCGCGCGTGTTCACCACGCCCGAATTCATGGAACGGAGATTCCATCCGCTGCTGCGTCAGATGTTTGCCGTGTTGACGGTTGTCAGCAATGTCGTGGCCTTCCTGGCTGCCGTCCTGTATGGCGGCGGGCTGGCGCTGCACAGCCTATTCGGCTGGGATCTGTGGTTTGCCATTATCGTCTTGGGGGTCGTGGCGGGCTCGTGGGCCATCTACGGTGGGCTGCGCTCGGTGGCCTGGACCGATTTCTTCACGGTGATCGTCATGCTCGCGGGCGGATTGATGGTAACAGTCCTGGGGCTATTGATGCTCTCCGGCGATCAGCACTCGCTGCTCGATGGCTGGAACGTGATGATCGAGCGCAATCGCGCACAGTCGGGCATCTGGCGCGAAGTCGTGGCTCGCAACGCTCAGAATATGGCCCGCGTCGACCACTACGATCGCTTGTCGGTCATTCAGCCGATCACGCATGAAACGAACCCTTGGCCAGCGATGTTCCTGGGGCTGTTCTCCGTCAGTATTTGGTACAACGTCATCAATCAATTCATGATCCAGCGCGTGCTGGGGGCTAAGGATATGTACCACGCGCGGATGGGAATTGTATTGGCGGGCTACATGAAGGTCGTCATGCCCGCCATCGTGGTCCTACCCGGTCTGATCTTGTTCGCGCAGTACCCAGAGGTCATGCAGCGACCGTGGGCGGAGATTCGCCCCGAAGCGGACAAAGGCTATATTCACATGTTGCAAACGCTGATCCCCGTCGGCCTGCGCGGCTTGTTTTTAGCCGCTCTATTCGGTGCGATCCAGTCGACCGTCAACTCGGTCTTGAATTCGACCGCCACCGTCTTCACGCTCGATATTTACCGACGTCAATGGCATCCCGAAGCCAGCGAGAAGCGACTGGTGCGGATGGGCATGATCTCCTCAGTGGTGATCCTGATCATCTCAATCGTGCTGGCCGGCTTCATCAATCGACTCGGTGGCAGCCTGTTTGTCTACATCCAATCTCTATACGCATTTTTTGCACCGCCGTTTAGCGCGGTCTTCATCCTGGGCGTATTGTGGCGACGCATCAACGGGCCAGGCGCTGTCGTCGCGGTCATCTTGGGCTTCCTGCTCGGCATCGCCATGAAGCTCTACGTCCAGTTTGTTCCGGACCATTGGGCTTGGCTCGAGCCCTATTCGATGCAGGGGATTGTGAACTGGGCATTTTGTACGGTCGTGTGCATTGCCGTCAGTCTCATGACAGCCCCTCCGCGACCCGAACAGATTACCGATCAACTGACGTTCAACTGGCGCAAGATGAACATCTTTAGTGCCTTGGGAGATCACTGGTATACCAGCGTGATCACTTGGTGGAGCCTCTTTGTGATCCTGATCGTAGCTTTGGTTCTGACTTTCTCCGGACTAGATTTTTCAGCTCCGTCGTAGGATGCGCACTCTTGCTGTGCATTTCCGTAGAACGGGCACTCTTGCCCGTTTGCTACCTCACAACTCAAAAAGCATCGGCCCCATGCCAACACTACACGCGGTGCGTCCAGTCGTCTTCTGCGAATCGCGTGGGACTGGGCCACTGCCACTGGCAGGGAGTTTGCTCCAAGCTGGCGGCCTGCTGCAAGCTGGCATCGGTCGCAGCGGCTACCGCTACGCACAGGTGCTCGAAAAAACTCTGCAGCAATTCGGTCGGCGATGCAGTGCCTCCCAGCAGCGATTGACTGGTCATCTCATCCGTGGGAGATAAACCCTGCAAGCTGGGCGCATAGGGGCTGGACGCTAGTAATAAACTGCCGTGTTGGAGCACCGCCCCATCGCCACGCCGCTGCGCGCTCCCCATCACCTTGTGGGTCTCCCACACCACATCGCCACAATTGCGGCGTTCGAAGCACAGAAAGCGGCGCTGCATGTCAGACGCTCGAGCAGGCGCGGTCGATTGAACTGACTTGTCCGTCGCATGAAGGGGCGCATCAGTCGTACAGTCGGGCGACCACTTGTGCGCGACAATTCCTTGGCTTCCCAACCACTGCACGACCGCGTCATGCATGCAATCGTACAGTGGCACGGAGGCACCCATGTCGCTGCGGCTCGCCCTGCTGTGGCTACCATCTTGGTCGCTGGATTGGCTCTTGGACCGATCATTCGCACTGCGCTGTGACCTGCGGCCAAACACTTGTGCTGGCACAGCGATGCTATAGGTCCAGTCGTAGTGATGCACAATTGCGCCGCCGCCGGTAGCGCGTCGGACCACCGGCAGGTCAGCGCTGTGCGAATGCGTTAGTCGTTGCACGTAGGGTTGGAAATAGCCCAACGACAAAGTCGGTTCAGACCAGCGATAGACGCGCAGCAATAGGCACTGCTGTGCAGCGGCTACTTCGAGCATGCGTTGATCGAGCGCCATGTTCTCGATGCCGCTGCGCGGAATATCGTTTAGGGCGTAGCCGTCCATCGCATCACTGGTTTTCTCGCCGCCTGCACTTCATCTGGACGACTGATAGTCGTCGACAGTGGGGCCGCGTGGAGCGTTTCGGGATCTTCACTGAGAATCTGTTCCAAGGCGTCCACGAAGGCATCTAGCGTCTCTTTGCTTTCCGTCTCCGTTGGCTCCATCATCATCGCTTCGGGGACCGTCAATGGAAAGTAGACGGTGGGGGCGTGGAATCCGAAATCGAGCAATCGCTTGGCGATGTCCATAGCCGAAATGCCGCGCTCCTTTTTGAGCTGGCTGGCCGAGGCTACGAACTCGTGCATGCAGCGGTTGCCGAGCGGCACCGGCAGCAGCGGCAGCAGCTTGGCCAGCAGGTAATTGGCGTTGAGCACCGCCTGCTCGCTGACCTCCTTCAGCCCCGACCCGCCATAGGCGCGAATGTAACAATAGGTCCGCACCAAGACACCGATATTGCCATGGAAACCATGCACCCGCCCGATGGCCTTGGGGCTGTCATCGACCATGCTGTATGTGTCGCCCTGTTTGGTCACTCGTGGCACTGGCAAGTACGGTTCCAGGAAATCTCGCACGCAAATCGGCCCCGCTCCAGGACCACCGCCCCCATGCGGACCGCTGAAGGTCTTGTGTGGGTTATAGTGCATCATATCCGCGCCGAAATCGCCCGGCCGCGCAATGCCTAGAATGGCGTTCATGTTGGCGCCATCCAGATAGATCAGGCCGCCCACCGAGTGGATTAGCTTGGCAATCTGGTCGATCTGTTTTTCGAATAGCCCCAGCGTGCTCGGGTTGGTGATCATGAACACAGCGGTTTGGTCGTCGGCCTTGGACTTCAAATCGTCCATATCGACCGTACCATCGGCGCGAGAACGAATGGTAATGGCTTGCATGCCGACCATGCTGGCGCTGGCTGGATTGGTCCCGTGAGCACTGTCGGGGATCAATACCTTCGTTCGGGTCTGCCCCAGGTCCTTAAAGTAGGCTGCGGCAGCCATCAACGCAGTTAGCTCGCCGTGCGCACCCGCGGCCGGCTGCAGCGATACGGCTGGCAGGCCTGAGATCCCCGCAAAATAGCTCTGCACCTCATACAGTAGTTCCAACATGCCTTGCACGGTTTCGTCTGGCTGCAGCGGATGCAGGTCGACGATACCGGGCAAGTTAGCCAAGCGTTCGTTGCGTTTGGGATTGTACTTCATCGTACATGAGCCCAAGGGATAGAAGTGTGTGTCGACCGACATGTTCAGCGTCGACAGGTTGGTGAAGTGTCGCACCACGTCCCCCTCGCTCAACTCGGGCAGACCCAGCGGGTCTTTCCGCAGAGTCGCCTTGGGATAGAGCGTCTCGCTGGCTGGCGCTGGTACGTCGCTCGGCGGCAGCAGATTGGCGCGTCTGCCTGGCTTGGCCAATTCAAATAGCAGTTGAGTAGCTTGTGTGTTACGCATGGGCTAGTTCCGATCGCTGTGGGACGGTGTTGAGCGTTTGTAGAAGTTGGTCGAGTTGTTCGCGAGTCCGCTTTTCAGTCACCGCCACTAGCCAACAATCCTCCAGCTCCGGATACCACTGTCCGAGCGGTAGTCCGGCGAGTATTCCCTGCTCGCGGCAATGGGCGAGTACCCCGGCCACATCGCCCATGCGGTCTTGCACGACCACTTCGCGCCATGCCGAGTCCTCGAAGCGAATCGAAAATCGCTCATGCCCGGCCAGTGACTCTTTCAAGTAATGCGTCTTCCAACTGCAGTGCTGAGCCGTTTCCAGTAGACCCTGTGGGCCCTGCAAGGCCAAATAGATTGCCGCCCGCAGAGCGAACAAGCCTTGATTCGTGCAGATGTTGCTAGTCGCTCGGTCGCGACGGATGTGCTGCTCTCGAGTCTGCAACGTCAACACCCAGCAGCGATTCCCCAGCCGGTCCTCGGTCTGACCAGCAATGCGCCCAGGGATGCGGCGCACGAAACTTTCGCGGCAAGCCAGGATGCCTAGATAGGGGCCGCCGTATTGCAGCGGATTGCCCAGAGCTTGACCTTCGCCCACTACGATGTCCGCGGCCCACTGATCAGGGCTGGCCAGCAAGCCCAGCGAGATCATATCGCACACCCCCACGAGCACCGCGCCCGCCTCTTTGGCCTCTTTGGCTGCAGGCGCGAGGTCTTCGACGATGCCGAAGAAATTGGGCTGGCTGAGCACGGCGCAGCCCACGCTGTCATCCAGAGCGGCCGACCAGGCGGCGGCGGGGACGACGCCATCGGGGCAGGGGACCGTTCGCAGTTCGAAGTCGGTCCAACGCAGATAGGTTTCAAGCACTTGGCGATAGTGCGGATGAAGATTCTCAGGGACGACCACGCGCGTCTTGCCTGGGGAACTGGCCATGGCCAGCAGCACGGCTTCAATAGTGGCTGTCGCGCCGTCGTACAAGCTGGCATTGGAGACATCCATGCCAGTCAGTTGACAGATCAGCGTTTCGTATTCGAACATCACCTGCAAATTGCCCTGGCTGACCTCGGGTTGATAGGGCGTGTACGAGGTATAGAACTCGCCACGACTGGCCAAGCTGTCAACTACTGCGGGTATAAAGTGGTCGTAGGCACCACCCCCCAGGAAACAGACGGATTGCTCCACGCCCGTATTACGGGCCGCCAGAGTGCTCATCCGTCGCGTCAATTCCAATTCGCTCAGCGGTGCGGGAATCGCCAGCGGCCGATCCAATCGCAAATGCGTCGGGATGGGGGCAAACAGTTCGTCGATGCTGGCTGCGCCAATCGTGGCCAGCATCGCCTTGATGTCTTCAGGGGTATTAAATAGATATGCCATGACCGTTGATCAATAAAGGTGAAGGGTTCGAATTGTGAAAGAGCAGTTTTCGTAGCCAAAGTCGCCAGGCTTTGGACATTTTTCGTAGCCGAAGTCGCCAAACTTTAGATCTGGTTGAACAAGCTCTGGCGACTTTGGCTACCCAATCAACGACAATTATAATTGGCCGCATGCCAATCGCGACTTATGAATTATGAATCAGCGCATTGTTGTTTGTAGGCGGCGTGGTCGAGCAAGCCATCGAGTTTGGCCTCTGGAGTCAATTTGACTTTGATCATCCAGCCTTCGCCAAAGGGATCGGCGGCCAATTGTTCTAGCTTGTCGGACAGCGCATCGTGTACCTCGATGACCTCGCCGTCGACGGGGCTATACAGGGGGCTAACTGCTTTGACCGATTCGACTTCGCCGAACTCCGCCCCAGCGGTCAGCTTCGTGCCCACCTTCGGCAAGGCCATGTAGACCAAGTCGGTCAGTTGCTCGAGTGCAAAGTCGGTGATGCCGATCGTGCCGATTCGATCGCCGTTGCTCTCGCTGACAGCGACCCATTCGTGCGACGGATTGTATTTTAACTGCTCAGGCTGCATGGGCTCATTCCTTGGTGGTTTTGTAAAATGGCAAGGGCACGATTTGGGCCTCGGTCGTGGTGCCGCGTATGTCGACGTCGATCGACGTCCCCACCGTGGCTAGTTCGGGAGCCACGTAGGCCATGGCGATCGGTAATTGTAAGGTGGGCGAAAACGTACCGCTAGTCACGCGACCGACCGAGCGTCCGTCGCTGTCGACCAAACTAGCACCTTCGCGAGCCGCGCGGCGTCCGCCAAACTGCAAACCAATCCGCTGCATTGTTCGTGGAGCGTCTTTTAGCTTAGTTAACGCATCGGATCCCAAAAAGCTGCGTTCCCCCAACGACACGGAAAAGTCCAGGCCAGCCGTGAAGGGATCGATGGTTTCGCTCAGTTCGTGCCCATATAGCGGCATGCCGGCCTCTAGTCGCAGCGTGTCGCGTGCGCCCAGGCCTACAGGTTCAATCCCGTGTTCTCGGCCGGCCAGCATCAGGTTGTCCCACACCCGCGCTGCATCTTCATTGCGGACGATAAATTCAAAACCATCTTCACCCGTGTAGCCGGTGCGGCTGACGATGCACGGCTTGCTCATCTGCTCGGTCACCAGCCCGCGGAAGTTTTTGAGCTGTAAAATTTTGGGGCTGAACAGTTGCTCTGCGATGGCGGCCGACTTGGGGCCTTGCAGGGCGATCATCG
The DNA here is from genome assembly GCA_934255105.1 of uncultured Pirellulaceae bacterium. Classification (GTDB taxonomy): domain Bacteria; phylum Planctomycetota; class Planctomycetia; order Pirellulales; family Pirellulaceae; genus Aureliella. The sequence goes on along the minus strand of CAKQNH010000043.1, from coordinate 5,091 downwards.
CCGTCGATTCGGTAGCATCTCGGAATTCGACATCGGGGAAATCGGCCAAATGAGGTGCAATCCACTTGAGTATCTTGTGGCGATTGCCCGCGTTGACGACTAGCAGGAAGAATTGTCGATTGCTGGGACTCTCCAGGTTGGCGATCAGCACATCGTCCAGAATGCCCCCCTCTTCGTTGCACATCATCGAGTAGCGGAGCATGCCGGGTCGCATGTCGGCCACGCGGCGAGTCAGCAGATGATCCAGCAGCAGGTGAGCTCGCGGGCCCTCGAAGCGTAGGCGACCCATATGCGAGATGTCGAACAGGCCGGCCGCTTGTCGCGTGGCCGTATGCTCGGGGACGATCGACGAATACTGAATGGGCATGTTGAAGCCCGCAAACTCGGCCATCCGCGCCCCTCGGGCAACGTGCCAAGCTGTCAACGGCGTAGTCGCCAGCGCCTGTTTGGCGGCGGCTGGCGTGGATTCAGGTTGAGACACCCTCGGGTACTTTCTATGGACGGATTGGGGAACTGCGAAAGGCGAATAAGCTTCCAGCTTCCAGGACTCTAATCGCAAGCTGGAAGCTTGCGCCACTGCTGACACTAATGGATCGATCGAATTGCCAACGAACGGGAGCGATTTCCACTCGGCTCCGCATTATAGCCCGCCTCTGCCGTGTGTTGAAGGTGTACCGCCTACCGCCAGCGTTGTTGTGCCTCAGGCAGCGGGTAATCGGCTACGGTCAAGCCACGGCGCTTGGTCTGCAGCTCCCAAAGTCGCCTATATCCACGCGTGACTAACTCCACTTGTTGCCTTACGAATTCGGTATCGAGCTGGCGGCGATCGAACATGTCGTCGATCTGCACGGCGGGCTGGAAACGCTCGTCTTCAATATATTGTGCCAAGCTTGGTAGGCAGCGTAGATGGCACTCGCGGCGGGTGTGCAGTGTCTCTGGATCGATCCAGCCGATGACATACTGCAGATAGAGCGCGCTATTGGTCAACCCCTCGACCTCCTCGCCGCACACTTCGCACAAATAGCCTTCATCGCACTTGGCCATGTCAACTAAGGCAATCCCAGCACGTCAAACATGCTATACAGCCCAGCAGGTTTGCCGAGCAGGAATTTGGCTGCGGCTAGAGCCCCCGATGCGTAGCAGTCGCGATTCGAAGCCGCTACTCGCAGTTCAAGCACCTCCCCCAGCATTCCAAACACAATCGTGTGCTCGCCTGGGTTGTCCCCCGTGCGCACCGCGTGGTAGCCGATCTCGCTACGAGTTCGCTGGCCGCATTGTCCTTCGCGGCCATGCACGTGCTCGGTTAATCCCATTTCATTCGCGATAATCTCACCGAACTTCAGTGCGGTACCGCTGGGAGCATCCTCTTTGAAGCGATGGTGGCGCTCAATAATCTCGACATCCACTCCGTTGGCTACATTCTGCAACGCCTGGGCAGCTTGTTGGGCGAGTTTCATCGTCAAGTTGACCGCCAGCGACATGCTGGGTGCCCAGCAGATGGGGATGACTTGAGAAGCCTCTTCGATTTCGGCAACTTGTGCAGTGCTCAGTCCGGTGGTGGCTACGACCAGCGGGATGCAATGCTCTTGGCAATGGCGAACGGCGGCAGTGCAGGCGGCCGGGATGGAGAAGTCGATAGCCACGTCAACCGCGTCGGGCCAGGCGGCGCTGAGCTGGACCCCTAGAGCTTTCACGCCAGCTAGCACGCCCGCATCTTGCCCATGGGCTGGATGGCTGAAATTGTCCAGGGCTGCCACGATTTGAAAGTCTGTGTCTCGACTCGCCAGTGCGATCAGTCGCTGACCCATGCGGCCAGCGGCACCATGGATAGCCAGTGTGTGTGTCATAGTGTTTGCGTTCCGAAACCAGTAGCCTGAGCGATGGGACAATGGGAATTGCCTCATCAGAATAACGCAAACAGGCAGTTTAGCCCAGCCGATCGGTGGCCAAGTGGTATTGTGGGTCTTCGGACACATTGACCTCTACCAAGTCCCCTGCTTGATTCAGCAAGCTGCGGCATTCGGCGCTGAGGTGTGTCACGTGCAGACGCTTGCCCGCCGCCTGGTATTTCTCGGCCAAGCCATTGATGGCCTCCAATCCCGATTGGTCGTAAACGCGCGTGTAGTAGAAGTCGATGACGACGTCGTCGGGGTCGCCAGCGATATCAAACATGTCCTTGAAGGATGCCACCGATGCAAAAAACAGCGGACCATGCAGTTGGTAGATTTTGCTGCCGTGCTCGTTGTACTTGACGTCCGCCATCATGTGCGTGGCGTGCTGCCAGGCAAATACCAACGCCGATACGATCACTCCCAGTATCACGGCCGAAGCCAAATCGTGCATCACCACGGTGTAGGCTGTGACTAAGCTCATCACCAGCACATCGCTTCGTGGCATGCGGCGGAACATCTTCAGCGATGCCCATTCGAACGTGCCGATGACCACCATGAACATGACTCCCACCAGCGCCGCCATGGGGATTTGTTCGATAAGCGGTGCCATAAAGAGCACGAACATCAGCAGGCATACGGCAGCCGTGATCCCCGACAATCGGCCGCGCCCGCCCGAGTTGACGTTGATCAGCGATTGGCCAATCATGGCACAACCCCCCATGCCACCAAACAGACCGCACACAATATTGGCAGCCCCCTGTCCGATACATTCGCGATTCCCACGGCCCCGCGTTTCGGTGATTTCGTCGATCAACGACATCGTCATCAGCGATTCGATCAAGCCGACGCCACACAGCACGATTGCAAATGGGAAAATGATCCACAGTGTTTGGAGCGTCAGCGGCACCATGGCATATTCCAGGAAAAATGGCATCGGCAGACCGCCGCTGATGCCCGCATCGTCTCCAGCGAGCTCGTCCAGTGCCGCTTCAGAAAGAACCGGGGCTGTTGACGCTGTGCCGCTCTGATCTATGCCGCTAACCCCTGCAGCGTGGGCCGACGAGGCAAGCTGCCCAGCGGTCGAGCGCATGCTGCTCACGGGATTTAGCCTCATATCGCCGACTAGGGCTGGCCCAGCTATTTCTGTGTTAGCCAGGGTAGTGCCAGTGGTTTCTCCCGACAGATTGGCGAGCTTGGCGGCTACAACGTTCGTGCGCAGCATGTCTCCGACGGTCGCCAACGTGTTTGGGCCGTCGGCGGGGCCGCTGGCTCGATTGATGGCGATCGACGCCAGCGTCACGACTAGAATTGCCGCCAGTGAGGCTGGGACGGCGCGAGTGAATTTCGGGAGCAGCCAGATAATCCCCATGGTGACGCCAACCAGTAGCAACATCAGCAGCAATGGCGTGCCCTGCAAGTACACCAACGCACCCTGCGGCGAGAGCGTCTTGAAGCTACCCAGTTGAGCCATCCCAATCACGATAGCTAGCCCGTTGACGAAGCCTAACATGACTGGATGCGGGACCATGCGAATCAATTTTCCTAAGCGCCCGAGTCCCACTGCCACTTGTAGCAGTCCACACAACACGACTGTGGGGAACAGATATTCCACGCCATATGTGGCAACCAGCGCCACGACCACCACTGCCATAGCCCCGGTGGCTCCCGATATCATGCCAGGGCGTCCGCCGAATATCGCCGTGATCAGACCTATGAAGAAAGCTGAGTAAAGTCCGATCAGTGGCGAGACGCCTGCTACGAATGCGAAAGCGATCGCCTCGGGGACCAGTGCTAGGGCCACCGTCAGTCCAGACAGGACATCATTTTTGATTGAGCGAGATTCTAGGCGAAAGAAATTGAGCAGCATGTGCGTTCCAAAAAGAGTTCGCCGTGGCTACTGTCGCACCGGCGGAAAGAAGCGAGTGGGCGGCGAACCGAAGAATAAATGCCACCCTGCGAAAAGGACTATAGTTAATAGCTTACCCAGGTCAACGCAAGATGATGGCTTCTCGTCGCCCCGCCCAGCATCGGCCCGCAGCCAAGGAGACTCGCCAGGTAGCCAACGGGAGATGCATCCCCGTTAGGCGGCTATCGCGTTGGTAGCATCTCCAGTGGTTCCAGTAGGCTCGAATCGCGTCCCGCCGGATTTTTTCGGGAGTTTATTCGCTCGTTCCGGTAGCTGTGCGCTCTTCCCCGTAGCACGGGCGCTCCTGCCCGTGGTTGGCGCGAAAGCAACTTTGGACTGCTGTGACTTGTCGTAGCTTTTGGATGTGGCTAAGCGGCGGAATAGGGTACGACTGAGAGTAGCTGTCAGGGGCGTCGAATGGATTAGTGTGCGATTAGTGAAGATTAGTGTTCCCTAGTCTGCTGCCTTTTTAATTTCTTGAGCATCGAGTTTCTGGGAACACTAATCTTCGCTAATCGAACACTAATCGCGAGAACGCCAGGTCACTCGATGCGAATTTATTGGCGACTCGCTTTCTTTGCGACTGCGGAACCATGTCCCATCATTCTGCCGACGATGCTCCTGACTGATCACGATGCCGATTCAGGGCAGAATGATGGAGTCAAGAAAATCTGACACGGTGGATCTCCGGCAGTAGTTGGACTACCGCTGTTCACCACGTAAGCACCCACACGCACAAGTTACCTGGCATATCAATTAACCCTGGCTAACGGCAAAGCGGCAATTATGCGCATAAGCTTATGCGTGGGTGCTTATCTGTTGATCAGAGTATTGCCCTCTCGCCAAACGCTTTGTGCGGTCGAGGTGCGCGTGGAAGCTACGACAAGTCGCAGCAGTCCAAAGGACGCGACTACTTAATCCCCGCGCCCAGCGGCCTGCCCTGAATGGCACCACGAAGGTCGATGAGGCTCGATGGCTGCCGGGCGACCTTGTCGGTAAATACGCGGGCATCGTCGATGATCGGTTCGAGCTTGCGAGTGAGCGTTTCCACATTCTCAAGCGTGTTGATCAGCGTGTAGTAAAGCTGCGGGTCGTCCATCAGTTTGGCGACCGTACCCTGTCCGTCATTGAACCGCGCCGCCACGCCTCGCAGGTCGACTAGCAACAGATTGAGATTGTCGAGCGTCCGCACGGCGTCACCGACCAGTTTTTCACCGTTGCGTCCCAGCGGAGCAGTAATCTGGTTGATGTGCTGAACCGTCTGGGTTACGCCGCGCACGGTCTCCTCAGCGG
>CAKQNH010000042.1 GCA_934255105.1 uncultured Pirellulaceae bacterium | reverse complement strand
GCGGCCGTGGATGGCCCGGCCATGGCATCCGGCGTAGCTCTAGTCTTGGCCAGCGATTTGGTGGTTGCCAGCCACCTCGCAACCTTAAGTATCACGTCGCCGCGGCTGGGGCTGGTATCCGGCCTAGTGGCTCCGCTGCTGGTATTTCGCGGAGGCGGATCGTTGGCCAGCCGCATGTTGCTGGGTGGTGATGAGCTAACCGCGGCCGAGGCCAAGCAGCTTGGGCTCGTCCACCGCGTGGTCGACACGGATCAGATTTGGGTGCGCGCCAGCAACTGGATCGATGCCATCTCCGCCAGCGCCGCCGAATCGTTGCAGTTGACCAAGCGACTGCTCAACGAGATGGTGGGGGAACAACTGACGACGCTGCTGAGCAGCGGAGCGGCGGCCATGGCTACCGCTTATACCACCGAAGCGGCCACCGAGGGGTTGCAGGCCTTTACAGAAAAACGCCCACCAAAATTCCCGTAAGCATCGGGCCAAAGGAAATCTGGCACAATAAATAATTTCGCACAATGCTTCAGCGATTTTGCAAATGTTTTGGCGATTTACATTAGAATAGCTGGCTCAGCATACCCGCGCATCACCCCTTCCAACCCACCACGAGGAATCCATGAGATTAACGTTCTCCCGCCAACTTTCAGCGCAGTCGACATGGCACCTGCCCATGCTGGCAGCCTGTTCGGTCGCCATCGGTAGCTGGCTGTGCATCGCCGCCCCGTCAGCCAACGCCCAGTCGGCTAAAACTCAGTCGGCTAAAACTCAGGCCGTTTCACCTCCCGAAGGCTTCACTGCCCTGTTCAACGGCAGCGATCTGAGCGGTTGGTACGGCTGGGGAACTCGCGACCCACAGCAACTATGGGATATGACTCCTGAGGAGCAGGCTGAATACAAACGCAAGTCGATCGAAGGTGGCCTGCTGAATGCCAAAGGGGAGCCCGACAATCAGCATATCAATGCGCATTGGTCCGTTGAGAACGGAGAATTGGTCAACGACGGCAAGGGATTATACCTGAGCACCGACAAAGACTACGCTGACTTTGAATTGATGCTCGAGTACAAAGCGCTCCCTAAGGGAGACAGCGGCGTCTACCTGCGCGGCACGCCTCAAATCCAAATCTGGGACCCAGCGGAAGCCGACCCAAGCGGCCTGGGACGCGCGCTGGGGTCCGGCGGATTGTGGAATAACCGCAAGGGCTCGCCCGGCAAAGATCCACTAAAGAAGATGGACAAGCCGCTGGGTGAATGGAATCAAATGCACGTCACCATGGTCGGCGAACGGGTGACAGTCGAGCTCAACGGCGAAGTCGTCGTGGATCACGCACCGCTGGAAAATTTCTTCGCCAATCAAAAGAAGGGTTATCTGGCCTATGCGAAACCCGCTAAGGGAGACGCGGGGAAAGAGAAAGAGGAGCCCAAGTTGCCTAACGGCTACATGCTCGATCCAGTTTACCCCAAGGGCCCTATTCAACTGCAGACTCACGGCAGCGAAATTCGCTGGCGAAATGTATTCGTCCGCGAGATCGGTTACGAGGAAGCCGACGAGTTGCTGGCCGCGCGCAGCGGCGGCGACGACGGATTTGTCGAACTGATCAACGGCCGAGATCTGAGCAACTGGGAAGGGGACCGCGACTCGTACGAAGTCGTCGACGGTGCCATCGCCTGTCGCACGGGCAAAGGGGGACACTTGCTGACCCCAGACGAGTACACCGATTTCATTCTGCGCTGTGAATTCAAACTCCCCCCAGCGGGTAACAATGGTTTGGCCCTGCGCATGCCAGCCAAAGGACATCCGGCTAAAGACGGCTTGGAACTGCAAGTCATCGATAGCGACGGCTACAACGCAGCTCATCCTAAGGCACCGCTGAAGCCCTACCAGTACCACGGCTCGCTGTACAACTGCGTGGGGGCCAAACACGGCTACCTGCGTCCCGTCGGTGAGTGGAACTATCAAGAGGTAGAAGTCCGCGGGCAGAAGATCAAGGTGACCCTCAACGGCACCAAAATTCTGGACGTAGACATCGATCAGTTCGATCGCAGCCAGATCGAAACCCCACCCGCAGGACTCGACCATCGCACCGGCAGAATTGGCTTTGCCGGTCACAATGATCCAGTCGTGTTCCGCAGTCTTCAAGTCAAACGCCTTTAAGCAAGTCAAACGCCTTTAAGACTGAAGCATCGCATGATGAAACGAAACGGCTTTTGCCACCTCCGCTTGCAGGCTTTGATTGGGTTGTCGCTGGGACTGGTCATCTCGATCCCCAGACCGCTCGACGCGCAAGACAAGCCGCAGCAGGATTCACAGGCCAGTAGCAAAAAGCTGCTGGCCTACGTGGGCACGTTCAGCTCCCCGCTGAAAGACATGTTGCCGACGCAGGTGGATCTACCTCCAGGCAATGGCCGCGGTATTCATATCTTTGAGGTCGACCGAGCGACCGGAGAATTGACGGAAGCGGGCGTGTGCGAACTGGGCAATAGCCCTAGTTGCGTGGTCGCGAATCCAGCCGGGACGCGACTGTATTCGGCCAACGAGACCGAGCGCCAAGGGCTCAACAAGCATGGTACCGTGAGCGCTTTTGCAATTGCCCCCCAAGATGGCCAACTGAAACTATTGAATTCTGTTTCATCAGGAGGTGCGGGGCCAACCTTCGTCAGTTTGCATCCCGCGGGCAAACAGCTTTTAGTAGCCAACTATTTTGGTGGCTCGGTCGCTGTATTGCCTGTGCTGAGCGATGGTCAGTTGGGGCCAGCCAGCGATGTGCAGGTTACCAAAGGTGAGCTTGGTCCCACCCAGGCAACCAATGCGCCCCCCGGCAGCTTTGCGTTCAGCGGCCACGACCGCACCCATGCGCACATGATTGCCGCTGATCCGTCGGGGGATTTCGCGCTGCATGTCGACTTGGGACTCGACAAGATTTTCGTTTGGCGATTCGATTCGCAGTTGGGAAAGCTGACAGCCAACGCCCCCCCTTCAGTAGCTCTACCGCCCGGCGACGGGCCCAGACACTTCGATTTCCATCCCAACGGTCGCTGGTTCTATAGCATCCAGGAAGAGGGATCGACCGTAGCGTTATTCGATTATTCCAGCGACGCTGGCACGCTGACTTGGAGGCAAACGCTGTCGACGCTGCCTGAGGGCTTCGTGGGGAGCAATTTTTGTTCGGGGATATTGGTGTCCGCCGATGGCAAGTTCGTCTATGCGGGCAATCGGTTGCATGACAGCATCGCGTTGTTCTCCATCGGCGACGACGGAAGGCTGACGTATGTGGAAGAGCAATGGACGCAAGGTAACTACCCACGCAGCTTTGCCTTCGATCCGAGTGGCAATTTCTTGTACTGCTGCAATCAGCGCAGCGACAACATTGCCGTCTTTCGCGTCGACCGCGCCACGGGACAATTGAAGTTCACCGGCCACTTTGCAGCGGTCGGCAATCCATCGATGTTAACCTTTGTCGAATTGCCGTAAATTGGCAGTGGACGCGGCTTCTTTACCAAAACGCCGGCGTAAGCAGCCTCTATCGGTGCTTTGCGGGGCCTTAGTTGCATCCCCCGCGATAATTGCGTATACTGAACCGATGGGTCTTGGGAGTTTTTGATTTCTTGAGCACCCCCGCAGCGCAGCTTGATACTTCCTACCACTCCCACCTACCTGTTAACACGCCGTCAGCGACGCAAGACATCGCTGGCCGGTGTCTGTCGACGCACTGCGCCCCACGCAGATAACCTGCGCTGCAGTCTGCTGCAGCGTTTCCCACCTCCACAACATTATCTATCACTATCTCAGCGAGTAGCCAGTTATGCCTCGGCTTAAGCCTACCTCCGGACGCTGCTGTCGCGGGCTGCCCTTGCTCGCTGTATGGTTTGTATTTTGCTCGACTGTTTTTTGCGCGAGCATGAACGATGCTCTAGCTCTCGAACCAACGGCGGCAGTTCGGTCAGCCAACGCGCCCAGGGAATTGAAATTTGAGCTCGACATCCAGCCGATCCTCACCGCCCGCGGCTGTAATGCTGGTGCCTGCCATGGTAAAGCTCGCGGGCAAAATGGATTTGCACTCTCGCTGTTGGGCTTCGATGCCAACATGGACTACGACGCTATTGTCAAAAACTCGCGCGGACGGCGTCTGTCTCCAGCCGTACCCAGCGAGAGTTTGTTGATCACCAAGGCGACTGGCCAAGATCCGCATGGCGGTGGGATTCGTTTCAGCGAAGGTGATGAAGAGTATCAGCTACTGCTGGAATGGATCGCCACCGGTGCCCAGCGTACGAGCGATGCCGATCCCACACTAAAGGCTATTGATATATCGCCAGCACCACACTCGTTGGCGGCGGGACAGACAGAACAGCTAACCGTCACGGCCACCTACAGTGATGGCTCCACTCGCGATGTGACCAACCTGTGCGCTTTTCAGTCCAATGAATCGGCGGTGGTTTCCGTCGATGCGAATGGACTACTGCAGGGTGACGAACTGCCGGGCGAAGCGACCATCATGGCGCGTTACATGGGGCTGATCGCGACCTGGGGCACGGCCGTTCCGCGGGCCGAAGCCGTACCTGCAGAAAGCTACGCTGATCTCCCACGCCATAATTTTATCGATGAGCTGGTCTATGAAAAGCTGGCCACATTGAACATTCTTCCCAGCCAGCCGTGTAGCGAATCGCAATACGTGCGTCGCGTATTTCTGGATACGATCGGACGCCTACCCACCGCCGCCGAAGTGCTCGAATATCTCAATGATCCCGCGCCGGACAAACGCGAGGCGTTGGTCAGTCGAGTGCTGGAGCAACCCGAGTATGCCGATTTCTGGGCCAACAAGTGGGCCGACCTATTGCGTCCCAATCCCTATCGCGTGGGGATCAAGACGACCTACAGCCTGGATGCTTGGATACGTGACGCCTTTCGCAAGAACCTCCCGCACGACCAGTTCGCGCGGCAATTGGTAACAGCCCAGGGGAGCACCTGGCGCAACGGTGCGACCACTATCTTTCGCGACCGCCGTGAACCCGAGGAGATCACCACGCTGGTGAGCCAATTGTTCTTGGGGTTGCGGCTAGACTGCGCACGCTGCCACCAACACCCGTTTGAAGTCTACGGGCAGCAAGACTTTTACGGCATGGCGGCGCACTTCGCGCGCATTGGCCGCAAGGGAGTCGGGCTGTCCCCGCCAATTTCGGGAAGTGAAGAGATCATCTTTGCCAAGGATAGTGGCGAAGTACGCCATCCGTTGACCGGGGAAGTAGTCCCTCCCAAACCGCTGTTCGCCGAAGCTCGCGAAATTCCTGCGGGCGAAGATCCGCGAATTTCCTTTGCTGATTGGATGACCGCACCAGACAATCCAACGTTTGCGGAGGTAGGCGTCAATCGTCTGTGGGCCGAACTGATGGGAGTAGGCCTAGTCGAGTCCGTGGACGATCTGCGAGCGACCAACCCGGCTAGCAACCCAGCCTTGCTCAGCGCGCTGGCTGATCACTTCCGCGAAGTGGGCTACGACAACAAACGCCTGCTGTTCACCATACTCACCAGCCACACGTATGCTCTGTCCTCGCAGCCCAACGCTACGAATGAGGGGGACAATCGCAATTTCTCCAGACACTACCGCAAGCGTCTGCGGGCCGAGGTAGTCTCGGACGCTCTGGCAGATATTACCGGACTACCGGAGAGCTTCAGTGGCCTACCGGCAGGTACACGAGCGATGGAATTGTGGACCGTGCGCACTCGCTCTGATCTGCTGGATGCATTTGGCCGGCCGGACCCCAACCAAGACCCACCATGCGAACGAATCGGGGCAGCCACAATGGCGCAGACTTTGCATTTGATGAATGCGGTGGATATTCAACAACGCATATCGGCCGACGGTGGGCGTTGTCAAAAACTGGCTGAATCGGATAAGCAGCCCCGCGAAATTATATCCGAACTGTATCTAACAATTTTCTCGCGCCAGCCGACGGCGGCTGAAGTTGAAAGTTTGCAGGCCGAGTTTGAGCGGCCCAAAGTGGAACGTCGCAAATTGATTGAAGACATCGCTTGGTCGATGGTCAATTCACCAGAATTTCTTTACTTGGATTAATGGAGAGGCAAGCCATGTATCGCAGAAACTGTTTGCAGCTTGGACTGGCTGGATTGGCCGGTGGTAGCTTCCTAGATTTATTGGCCATGCAACGCGCTACGGCGGCTTCCGCCGCCGCGGGTAGCGCTGGCCCGCGCAAGACCAACTGCATTTTAATTTGGATGGATGGCGGCCCTACGCACCTGGAGACATTTGACCTCAAGCCGGAAGCTCCCGTAGAGATTCGCGGAGAGTTTCGCCCCATCGAAACCAACGTGTCGGGCATGCGCATCTGCGAACACATGCCCAAATTGGCCAAGATTGCCGACAAGTATTCCATCATTCGCTCGGTACAGCACAATCAAGGCAATCACGGCGCAGGCAATCACTACATGATGACCGGGGCTCCACCGCGGATTCCCGTTGGTTGTGGCGCGTTTGTCAGCTTCCACCCCAGCATCGGATCGGTGGCCGCGCACGAACGCCCAGCTCCCCACGGCCTGCCCAGCTATTTTTCTATGCCCAGCATGTCGCGCTCCGGTGGACCTAATTTCTTAGGCGCCAAGTACGCGCCGTTTGTTGTGGCCAACGACCCCAACAGCAAGGACTTCCGCGTACGCGACGTCGAACTGCCGCGCGATTTGACCGAAACTCGCTTTCAATCTCGACGAGACCTGCGGCATTTGATCGACCGCCTGCCTCGCTACGGCGATCCACAAGTCGCCGATCCGGTGACCGGCTATGACGAAAACGTCGAGCAAGGCTACAACTTGGTTACGACTCCTGAAGCCCAAAAGGCGTTCGACATTCACAGCGAACCGGATGCCGTCCGCGAAGCCTACGGCCGCAACGGATTTGGCCAGCGGGCCCTGATGGCCAGGCGGCTCGTCGAAGCTGGAGTTCCCTTTGTGACCATCGTCGACGGCGGCTGGGATCACCACTCCAACCTATTCGATGCATTGCGTACGCGACTGCCGAGCTGGGACCAGACCGTAGCGACGCTGATCAGCGATTTAGACCAGCGTGGTCTGCTGGAAACCACCATGGTCATCGCCTTAGGAGAGTTCGGACGGACACCTAAAATCAGTACGCTCAGGGGACAGTCCAAGGCGGGCCGCGATCACTGGGCCAATGCAATGTCGATTCTATTCGCTGGCGGCGGCAGTCGCGGCGGGCAGGTCATCGGCGCCACCGATCGGCAAGGACATGCAGCCATCGAGCGCGTCCTGTCGCCAGAGAATTACGTCTCTACCGTCTATCGCAAGCTGGGAATCGATCCCGACCAAGTGTTCTACACGCCCGCCGGTCGCCCAACTCACTTGGTTAGCAATTCCACACCTATCGACGAATTGATGTAGGCATGCAAGCCGTTCCGAACATGTCTGTAATTCAATTCCGCACGCCCGCCCGTCTGCCCACATTCGGGCGGTCGTTGCCCGTATGTAGCAAGGCAAATCTAGCAAGGTGCTGTGCCATCGCCAGCTTGCTTGTCGCCAGCCTTGCCGTGTTTGATGCGCGACCTGTGTGGTCGGCAGAAAAGCCGCAACTGACCATGCTGGTGCCCGCCGGCGGACAGATTGGGACGAGCGTCGACGTAGTGGCACAAGGCAAATTTCCGGTCTGGCCGCTGAAGACTTGGACCGACAGCCCGCACATCGAGTGGAAATGTCAGACCGAAGCGGGCAAGCTACAAGCGGTCATTGGCCCAGACGCGGAGCCTGGACTGCACTGGTTGCGACTGTTTGATGACAGCGGTGCCAGCGCGGTCCGCCCCTATTTGGTCGGCCGTTCGGCACAAGCCACTGAAGTTGAGCCCAACGATCGCGTGGCGGATGCACAAGTCGTTCCGCAGCTACCTTTTGTCATCCATGGGATACTCAACAAGCAAGCCGATGTAGACCTGTTTGCAGTGCGGCTTGCCCAAGGTCAGTTGTTGGCCGCCACGATCGATTCGCACAAATGGCTCAGCAGTCCCGCAGACGCAAGTCTACAGATTTTGTCGTCGCGTGGATTTATCCTGGAAGAAAACTTGGATCACGTGGGGCTAGATCCTTACCTGGAGTTTACTGCACCCCACGCAGATACTTATTATGTGCGCGTGTTTGGATTCCCCGCCACTCCCAATAGCACGGTCGCTTTCAGCGGTGGTAGCGACTGGCTTTATCGCTTGCGGCTAGAGACACAAGCCACCCCACTCGCTTCAGCCCTGGACGTTGCCAAACAGTCTGAACTGACTGCCGCAGCCACTCAGATCGCCAGCGGCGCACATACCAGCGTGGCCGACGCGCTACCTGTCGAATTGCCAGCGCGTTTGAGCGGCATGATCGCCGAAGCCAAACAGGCCAACTTTGTAAGCTTCGAAGCTCGAGCCAATGCCCACTATCGATTCAGCGTTTTGGCTCGTGATTGCGGCTCCGCGTTGGACGCAACTCTAGCGCTCCACGACCCTGCAGGTAAAGAATTGAAACGCATCGACGACGTAGGGCAAAACCGCGATCCGCTGCTCGACTGGAAGTCCCCCAAGGATGGACCGGTGATCGTTTCCATCAGCGATTTCCACCAGGGTGGAGGCAAGGAGTACGGTTACTTTCTGAAGATCGAAGAGCGCAAGGCCGACTTCAGCGTGAGTGCCAGCAGTGATTTATTTGAGGCCAGCGTCGGCAAAGAGCTGGATATTGTGGTCACGATCGCACGCGAGTTGGACTTCGCGGCGCCCATTCAGGTGCGCGTTGAAGGCCTGCCTGAAAGTGTCACCTGTCCTGCTGTTGAATCGGTTCATGGCAGCGACTCAGCCGGCAAGGTAACGCTCAAGCTCAAAGCCACAGCACCGCTTCAAATGCCCTTGAAGATCGCAGCCACAGCCGCTCCGGCCCCAGCTAAAGACGCAGCAAAAGACGCAGCAAAAGAGCCAGCTAAAGATGGCACCGCAGACGCGGCCGCTATTGTACATAGCGCAGCCACCGCCGATCTGAAGCCGATGTGGCTGAGCGTGGTCCCTTAGTTTGTCGTGGATCGCTCCGCCGATCCTTGCTGGGCAATGTAGGAGCACAGCAATTGATCGGCAGAGCGATCAATGTGAACGAAACACCTGAGAACGCAATTCGAATTGGATCGCTAAACGTAGAACAGGCCAGGAAGATTGGTGACAGGTAGATGATAAGAGAATCATCCATTTTCCTGTCCTTGAATTTTCCTGTCCTAAATCAGCAGCGACAGCGGAGCTAGTGAGCTCAGTCGATGTAGCTGCCTGAAGTGCAGTTACTTATGGAGGATTGATTTTGGGCATTAAACGGCAGCTCCTACTATTTGTCTTCCTCCTGCACGCATCATTTGCGGCGCTGGCAGCAGCCGAGGCATCCAAGCCGAATATCGTCTTCATCTACGCTGACGATTGGGGATGGGGAGATCTCTCGTGCCACGGTAGCACGTGGGTCCAGACACCCAACATCGACCGACTGGCCCGCGAGGGAACGGACTTTCTCCAGTTCAATGTGCTCAACCCCGTTTGCTCGCCGAGTCGTGCTGCAGTTATGACGGGGCATTTTCCGGCGCGATACTGTATTCATCAGCACTTCGCCGCACCTGAACAAAATCATCAACGAAACATGCCCGACTGGCTGGATGCGCAGGCACCGACATTGCCTCGATTCCTGAAGCAGGCGGGTTACTGCGGCTAGGCGTGGACCATTGAAGACCGACGATGACGCAAAGAGCACGGGCTTTGACACCTACTACAGCGTCGGCGAAACCGGCGGAATGCGCGGACGCAAACGCAGCTTGTTCGAAGGTGGCATACGCGTTCCCTTCATTGTGCGCTGGCCCGGCCACACACCGGCTGGAGCGAAGAACAATACCACGGTCTTCACCGCCGTCGATCTTCTACCGACTCTATGTGCTGCCGCAGGCTTGACCCTGCCCAAAGACTACCACGGCGATGGCGAGAATCTACTCGCCGCATTGAAAGGAGACCCGGTTGTCCGCTCGCGCCCGATATTTTGGCAGTGGTTAGGCACCAAAGCAGAGCCGGATTTCTGGCCACGCCTTGCCGTGCGTGACGGAAACTGGAAGCTCGTGATGACTGACGACGTCCAGCGAGTCGAGCTGCATGATCTCAGCAACGACCGTGCCGAAGCATTGGACGTTGCGAAAGACCATCCAGCCATCGTCGCCCGCCTGAGCAAGCTGGCACTCGAATGGAAAGCCACGTTGCCAGAGAAGCCTAATCCGGAATGTATCACGCATTAGCAACCGCCAACTCGCCATCAGTTTGATAGTCGTCGGCGTTTTCCTCGAGGCAAAGGGGGCAAAACAGTTATCAACGAACCGGCAATCTGGATTCCATTAGAGAAGGTCGCCGAAGCCCAAACCCCCGCGCCTTCATCGTGCGTTACAATGATCGTATGACAGCTTCAGAGAGCCAAGGCAGTCCTGAGCAGACCACGGCGTCCACGCGAGACGAGCGCATCCAGTCGCCTCATGATCGGCTGATCAATCAGACGTTGCAACGGGCCGAAGCGACTCGCGATCTACTGGCTCGTCATCTCCAAGCGAAATCGTTTGACACGATAAAGGTCTATGTGATGAGTTTAAATCCGGTGGTAGGTGAAGAGAAGATGAGTGAATTAGAAGCGTTCCTGGGGTTGCGCTTAGCTCGCTGGGGCTCGCCGACGATCCACCTCAGGCTACCTAAATCCGCGGATTTGCCGCTAAAGTCAAAATGCAAGATGCAAAATGCAAGATGGGTGCTAGAGGATGGATGATGCAAAGGCTATGCCGCTAAGGGCAAGATGCAGGGTGGCGAATGGAACTATGAAATGGCAGCAACGCAAATTGGCAACTTCGATAGTTTATTTACGAACGACTTTTTAGCACCCTCATCGTCGGCGAACAGTTTCACTTGCATCTGTGTGGCCCCGATGGGCTCCGATGGGCTTTTCGATCTAGTCCAATTGGTCCAGTGGCTGACGACTCCGCTGGTCAGGTGCGTCGTCTGTCGTGGATCGCTCCGCCGATCCTTGCTGGGCTAGATGATGGATGAGCACTTGATCGGCGGAGCGATCAACGACTAAGGGCAATACCGACGGCGGAGCGTCGAGCCGCTTTGCGCGCTTAACCGACTCCACGGATGGTGCTGGCTGCCCCCCCGATTGACGATTTGCCCGGGCCGCATTACACTCGGCACCGCGTTCTACCAGTGTCAAGCAAATTGTGAAAATACACTGCTCGCTGGGGTCCCGCGCGTGGCGAGGACCAACCAGAAAAGTCTAAAAACACCGTCTATGGCCGCCCCAACAGAGATTTCTGGCGGGTAAATTGTGCTCGGTTTTGACTTTTCCAAGTCCACTCTTTAGATTCCTCGGAGGCTCGTTAGTCGCAATGTCAAGCACCAAGTCCACTTCCCAGAAAATGATCTATTACTTCGGCAAGACGCGCACCGACGGCACCGGAGTCAGCAAACAAATCCTCGGTGGCAAAGGTGCCAATCTAGCAGACATGACCTCGATGGGCTTGCCTGTTCCTCCTGGCTTCACTATTACCACCGAAGTGTGTGGTGAATACTACAAAGCTGGCAAGAAGATGCCAGCCGGATTGATGGAGGAAGTAGCAACTAACATTGCCACGCTGGAAGCGGAGTTGGGCAAGAAGTTCGGCGATGACAAAAATCCACTGCTGGTTTCCGTCCGCTCGGGCGCGGCCGTGTCGATGCCAGGCATGATGAACACCATTCTGAACCTGGGGCTCAACGATGTCTCGACGGCGGGCCTGGCCAAAGCGACCAGCAATGAGCGTTTTGCTTACGACGCCTATCGTCGACTGATCAATATGTTTGGCGACGTGGTCATGAACATCGATCACACGCACTTCGAAGAAGCCTTCGACAAAATCAAGAAGAAGTACAACACGGAAGAAGATACCGCGGTGCCCGTCGAAGGGCTGAAGGAACTGTGCGAAGCTTACAAAGCCTTGTACAAGAAGGATACCGGCGAAGATTTCCCACAAGATCCCATGCAACAATTGGCCAAAGCGGTCGAAGCGGTATTCCAGAGCTGGATGACCAACAAAGCGGTCAAGTACCGCGAGATCGAAAACATCCGCGGCCTGCTCGGCACCGCCGTCAACTGCCAATCGATGGTCTATGGCAACATGGGCGATGACTCGGGCACCGGCGTCGCCTTTACTCGCAACCCCAACACGGGCGAAAATAAATTCTTCGGCGAGTACCTGGTCAACGCACAAGGTGAGGACGTGGTGGCTGGTATTCGCACGCCGCTCCCTACCGAAGAGATGAGCAAGTGGAACCCCAAGGTATACGACGAGCTGATGGTCATCAAAGACAAGCTCGAGCAACGCTACAAGGACATGCAAGACATCGAGTTCACCATCGAAAGGGGAACTCTCTACATGTTGCAGACTCGCAACGGCAAACGCACCGGCATGGCGGCAGTTCGCTTGGCCTGTGAGATGGTCAAGGAGGGACTGATCGACGAGAAGACCGCCGTGCTGCGCGTACCGGCCGGCGATTTGACTCAGCTACTGCTCCCCAGCTTCGACACCAACGCTTGGAGCAAGGTCACGAAGATCGCGCGTGGACTGCCCGCTTCCCCTGGGGCCGCTGTAGGCAAGTTGGCCTTTACGGCCGAGGATGCCAAGGCGCGCGCTACAGCGGGTGAGAAGGTGATTCTAATTCGCAAAGAAACGAGCCCTGAGGATGTCGACGGCATGCACGCAGCGGCTGGAATCTTGACCAGCACGGGTGGCATGACCAGCCACGCTGCTGTGGTAGCGCGAGGCTGGGGACGCTGCTGCGTTGCCGGCGCTGCCGGTGTGGTCATCGATGCCAAGGCCAAAACCGCCAAGATCGACGGTAAGACCTATGGCGAAAATGACATCTTGAGCATCAATGGCACCAGCGGGGAGGTCGCCGCCGGTGAAGTCATCACGCAACCCGCCAGCTTGTCGGGCGATTTCGCCACGCTGATGGAGTGGGCTGACAAATACCGCACGCTCAAGATTCGCACCAACGCCGACTCGCCCGAAGACAGCCAGCGAGCTCGTGAATTTGGAGCTCAAGGAATCGGCCTGTGCCGGACCGAGCACATGTTCTTTGGTGGTGAGCGCACGCTGGCTATCCGCCAGATGATCGTGGCTCAGGATGAAGCCACGCGACGTGCGGCGCTGGCCAAGTTGCTGCCGTTCCAACGCGAGGACTTCGTCGGTATCTTCACCGCTATGGATGGGCTACCCGTCACAGTGCGCCTGATCGATCCACCGCTACACGAATTCGTTCCCCATGACGAAAAGGGTCAAGCCGAACTGGCTAAAGAGCTCAAGATCGACCCCGCTGAGGTCAAGGCGCGAGTCGATGCGTTGCACGAGTTCAATCCAATGCTGGGACACCGTGGCTGCCGTCTGTGCGTGACGTATCCCGAAATTCTCGAGATGCAAGTCACCGCGATTATCGAAGCGGCCATCGAATGCACCAATAACAAAGTGCACG
>CAKQNH010000041.1 GCA_934255105.1 uncultured Pirellulaceae bacterium | reverse complement strand
GTGGATAAAGAGGTCATGGAGTCGTGCGTGATTCAGATTGCCAACGAGCGCAATCGTGAAGCGACTCGCCTGCGCGACGAGGGGAAGATCGACCAGGCGCGCGAGCTGCTCAAGTCCAATGCGGGTTATTTGGATTCGCAAGCACGTCTCTTCCAACTGCCTGGCCTTGAATCGCGGGCCGTCGCCAACTCGGCCCAGGCGGAGAGTGTATCTGACCCCAACTGGTCGCAGAACCGCAAGCGGATGGTGGAATCGCAATACGGGGATTCCGTCCAGCAATCCTATCGCGGAAGCGGGGAGAAGACTCCTTAGCCTTAGAAAACTTCCGAGCATTAGGGGGTTATTGGTAAAGTCCCGTTCGCGCTGCGCTGAGACTTCGATATAAACGTAGGCTTTGCAGTCCACCCGGTCGTGTGAATATATCGTCTGCGGGCGGGCTGCCTACGTTGGATCTTGAAGGACGTTTCTGTGCTATTCGCCGAAATAGGGCCGATTGCGATTCATTTGCCGGAGCGTGTCGAAACCAACGCCGAATTGCAAGTTGCATTCCCGGAATGGGATATGCGGGAGATCGAAGATAAAACCGGCATTCGCAGTCGTTATATTGCTGCGCCGAACGAAACGGCTTCCGATTTGGCAGCGGCGGCCTGCGAGAAGCTGTTCGAAGAGCACGCGATCGACCGCCAAACGATCGATTTTGTGTTGCTGTGTACGCAGACCCCCGACTATCCCCTGCCCACCACCGCATGTCTGCTGCAAAGCCGTTTGGGACTGCGCGAGAGCTGCGGAGCACTCGATTTCAATCTGGGCTGTTCGGGCTTTGTGTACGGACTGGCCATCGCCGATGGGTTGATTCGCGCGGGGGTCGCACGCCGCGTTCTACTGCTGACTGCAGAAACATATTCCAAGTATATCGATGCCGACGACCGCAGCTTGCGGACTATTTTCGGCGATGCGGCCGCAGCTACTCTGGTCCAAGCGAGCCCGCAACAGAGTTTGACTGGCTTCCAGTTTGGCACGGACGGCAGCGGGGCTGACACGCTGTTGGTGAGCGATGGTGGAAGTCGCTTACCCGCCGACGCATTGAAGCCGCGGCATCGAAAACGCTGGAAGAGTCGGCTGTACATGGATGGTCCCAGCCTGCTCAGTTTTACGATTGTGGCAGTCCCTAAATTGATCGAACAAGTTCTGGAGCTCGCTAGGCTCTCGCCCGATCAGATCGAACTCTACTTGCTGCATCAAGCGACGCGGAAGATGCTGGAGCAGCTCCAAACCCGGTTGGCGTTGGATGAGACCCGCTTGCCGATCATGCTGGAGAACTACGGGAATACCGTTTCGAGCACTCTCCCTATATTAATTTCGGATCTGCGGAAGCAGGGTAGAATAGAGGCGGATACCCAAAGCCTGTTGATTGGCTTTGGTGTCGGCTGGTCCTGGGCTGGGTGTGCTTGGAAAGAGACTTGGCAGCGCTGATGGTCAAAAATTCACGACTGTCTTGCCAGACGTAGAAGATGAGTAAGCTTCCAGCTTGTCCACCCGGAATCACTCGTAAAGCGCAATTTGCGAGCCTACCACGCCACCGAATCATCGATAGAAATGTTCGTCTCGGAAAGTCATTTGAAATGGAATCCGTTCAAGGCTTCGCGCTAGTCGCGTCTCCCTATTTGACTGATCCGCACTTTTTGCGCTCCGTCGTCTATATCCTCCGCCATGACGAGGAGGGGGCCATCGGGTTAATTCTCAATCGCCCGACGCATACCACCATTGGCCAATTGTTGGAGCAGGTCAACGGAGAAATGGTGGAAAATGAGAGACCAGTGTATTACGGCGGCCCTGTGGATGGACCGCTCATGCTGCTGCAGGAGTGTACCCAGGGGGACGAGCCGTCGATATTTATTGCTTCCGACCAAGAGCGCATTCTCGATATTTGCCACCCCGAAAGAAACGTTCCGCCAAGTCATCCGAAGCATTGTGGCGGAGCATACCGCGTGTTTGATGGTTATGCCGGCTGGGCACCAGAGCAATTGGACGACGAGCTATGTGAGGGGGGATGGCTGATTTGGCACATTAAGCCCGCCCAAATGTTTGAGGATTGTGAAGGGCTGTGGCAGACGGCTATCCAACAAATCGGACGCGATATTCTCTCCGGCGGAATTGATTTTTCAAAAATGCTCGGCAATCCAGCCAATAACTGAGGCGAGTTTTCCCAGCGTATTTAATCCCCTCCCTTCAGGCAGGTCGCTCACGATAATCCTGTGGTTCCCCCTGATTGAAGGTTAAAATCCTGAGTGTGACAGATCTTTCTTGGGATTTTTCCAGACTAGATACTTCAATTCATCGTGTCTTTTGACGCGCGTTATGACGATAACAAACTATCCAACCCGTACTAAACGTCCAATCCGGGGCTGAGTCGGCATAAAGGGCTAGTTTGGCAAGCTTTCTCTAGCTGGAGGCAATAGCTAGATTGGGTAGCCTGCCGCTAGCGGAGTCTAGCACTTTTAGCAATCGATCGAGCACAAAGTCGCGCGAAGATTCTCGCAAAACTGTGCAATTGGTTTCATCAGAGCGGCAAAAGACCCTTGCGGGGATTGGAGAAACCAGCGAAAGTAGTCTGGTCACGTAAAATCGCCGGCCACCTCATTTAACTTAGACGACCCCCAAGGTCAGGTTAATCAATTCAATGAATCAACATTCTGCGATCGCATCTCCCTTTGATCTGGGAGTCAGTGACGATGATCTTAAACGCGTCATCGGTAGGAATATACCGCCGCGTACCGACTTGGTTGCCGTGCTACAACACTGGGCGGCCGATCGCGGAGATCAGCCGGCTTTCTACTTCACCGATGGTGAGGATGGAGCGGATGACATCTGCCTGACGTTTGGCGAGCTCGATCTGGCAGCTCGCAACGTGGCGGGCTACCTGCAAAAATTCGGTGGAAAAGGGCAGCGAGTCTTGCTGCTCTATCCGCCGGTGCTCGACTTCGTCATCGGTTTCTTCGGCTGCCTTTACGCTGGTGCGACGGCGGTGCCCGCCTTCCCACCGCGCAGGAATCGCAAGGGACAGCGGATTCACGGGATTGCGCGCGATTGCCAAGCCACTTTGGCGTTAACCAACGAATACGTCCGCCAGCAAATCGAAAGCGATACCAACTGGGTGGAATGGGAATCGGTTTCGATCATTGCCACCGACTCGTTGGCTCAGGACTATTCGGCTCTGTGGAAGAATCCCGGCGTAGCCCCCGAGGACTTGGCCGTGTTGCAATACACGTCCGGGTCGACTGGCCAACCCAAGGGAGTCATGTTGTCGCACGCCAATTTGGTGCGCAACACCGAATTAATCATGGTGGCCTTTGACACCTCGGCGAGCTCGATTGGCGTGAGCTGGCTGCCCACCTACCACGATATGGGACTGGTAGGGGGCGTGTTGGAATCGGTATTCATTGGCCGGCCCGTAGTACTAATGAGCCCCATGGCTTTTCTGCAGAAGCCGATTCGCTGGTTCAACACGATCACACGCTATGGTGCAACCACCAGTGGTGGACCGAATTTCGCCTATCAGTTGTGCGTTGACAAAATCCTGGACGAAGAGTTGGCAGGGGTCGACCTGAGCAGTTGGCAGACGGCTTTCAACGGGGCTGAGCCCGTGCGAGCAACCACGCTACACCAGTTCTCCGAGCGTTTCGCCAAGGCGGGCTTCCGACATGCGGCCTTCCTTCCCTGCTATGGCATGGCTGAGACCACGTTGATTGTTTCGGGAGGCCCTCAAGCCGATCCGCCCGTCATCGTCACATTTGATTCACAAGCCCTCGACCGTCAACAGGTGGTGGTCTGCGAGCCAGGGGACGCCAGTGGCCGCGAGCTGGTAGCCAGTGGACAAGTCTTGCCCGGCGAGCAGCTCATCATTGTCGATCCAGAGTCGCTAGCCGTGCTAGAAGAAGACCGCATCGGCGAGATCTGGATCAGTAGTTCAAGTGTTGGACAGGGTTACTGGGAGCGCGAAGAGTTTACGCGCGAGACCTTCGGCGCACATACCGATGGCGGCCTGGGTCCGTTTCTCCGCACCGGCGACTTGGGCTTTCTACATGAGGGGCAGTTGTTTGTCGCCGGTCGACTCAAGGACATGATCATCGTCCGCGGTGTGAACCGCTATCCGCAAGATATTGAGCAAACGGTCGAACATGCGCACCCTCTGATGCAGAGCGGTCTGATCGCTGCCTTTGCCGACACTGCCGAAGACCGCGAGCGATTGATTGTCGCGGCGGAAGTGCAAACGCGGCGCGAGGCCACGAACTGGGATGAAGTCATCGTCGCGGTTCGCCGCGCAGTGGCTGAGCAACACGAATTGCCACCCGAAGCCGTGGTCTTGGTCCGCTTTGGGACGCTTCCCAAGACGTCCAGCGGTAAGATTCAGCGGCACGCTTGTCGCGAAAAATTCTCGCGCGGGTCGCTCAAAGTGGTCGCGCAGTGGAAGGCCTGGGAGATCGATTTGCCGGAGAGCGAACCGATGATTGCCGCGTCGAATTATCGACCTGGCGGTAACGGTCACTTGGCAGTTGCAGACGCCCCATCCGCCGGGGTCCAGCCCGATCATGAGATTGTCGATATCGTCACAGACGCGATTCGTGCAGTCGCTCAAGAGCGCGCCAAGCAACTCGACTTGGATACGAATATCGTGCTCGACTTGGGGCTGGACAGCCTCGAGCGCATGCAGATCGTGCATTCGTTGGAGCAGACTTTTGACGGTCGTTTTCCCGAACACGTACTACCCGAAATTGAAACCGTTCGCGAAGTGGCTACGGCCATCGAGCGCTATCTGGGTAAAAAACGCATTCGCCGCGATTTGGTACCTACTGAAACCGGCCTCAAACCCGCCGATAGCCGCAAAGTAGAGGAGGAGGATTACCGCTTCGAACTACTTCCCGAGTATCGGCGACTAAAACGCACGCAAGCTCAGTTCGAACTGACGGGCGTCCCTAACCCCTACTTCTCCGTACACCATGGAACCGTCCGCGATACTACCATTATCGATGGGCGAGAACTGATTAGTTTCGCCTCGTACAATTACCTGGGCATGTCCGGCGATCCGTTTGTAACTGCGGCGGTCATCGAGGCCACCCATGAATATGGTTCTAGCGTCAGCGCCTCGCGTTTGGTGAGTGGTGAAAAGACGATTCACCGCGAACTGGAAAAGGGTTTGGCCGAATGGGTCGGGGCCGAAGATGCCGTGGTCATGATTGGTGGGCACTCGACCAATGAAACCACCATTGGACATTTGGTTGGCCCTGGTGATTTGATCGTCCACGACGCGCTATCACATAATAGTATCGTGCAAGGTGCAATCTTGTCCGGTGCGCGGCGACGACCGTTCCCGCACAATGATTGGCAAGCCCTCGAGAGTGTGCTGGCAGAAACCCGCGCCAGCTACCGCCGCATCCTGGTGGTAATCGAAGGCGTTTACAGTATGGATGGCGACTATCCCGATCTACCTAAGTTCATCGAGATTAAGCAGCGTCATAAGTGCTGGCTGATGGTCGATGAAGCTCACTCGATCGGCACCATGGGAGCAACTGGTCGCGGTATTGGTGAACATTTCGGGATCGATGGCAAAGACGTCGATATTTGGATGGGCACCTTGAGCAAGTCATTCGGCAGTTGCGGGGGCTACATCGCTGGCAGTAAGGCCTTAGTTGAGTTGCTCAAGTACACGGCGCCGGGATTTGTGTTTAGCGTGGGTCTATCACCGACCAATACGGCCGCTGCACTGGCCTCGCTAACAACGCTCAAGGCCCACCCGGAGCGAGTTAAAACGCTGCAGGATCGCGCGCGTCTGTTTCTGAGCGAAGCCAAGCGTTTGGGACTCAATACGGGCGATTCGCACGAAACTCCTGTCATCCCCGTGATCACTGGCAATTCGCTGCACGCTTTGTTGTTGTCGCACAAGCTATTTGAAGCAGGTGTCAATGTGCAACCCATCCTCTACCCGGCCGTGGAAGAGACTGCGGCGCGTTTGAGATTCTTCATTAGTTGCACCCACTCCGAAGAACAGATTATCTATGCGGTTGGAAAGACTGCCGAGGCGTTGCAGGAGATCACGCCAGCCTATTTCCAACCCCCGACCCGCGAGAGCGCTTGAGCTGCCCCCTGCGAGCTCGTCTCGCAGGTGAAAGAGCTTTGGAGCTCGCTCCCCACCAATTCGGCGTCCCCAGGTTCAACCGCGAAGCGGTGACAGCACGTAGCTGCGGGCGTCAGCCCGCAGATTGCTTTCCCGCAGCCAAAGTTGCGACAGTTATTTTTTTAGCGATGCTAATTCAGAAAATTTGGCTCATGCCAGGCAAGCGGGCCGATGCTTATTGAGTTGTCGGGGTATAGAGGGGTACGAAGGGGTATAGGAATGCAGAGTCCCAGAGCTACATTTTGGGGCCAGACGGAGAAGTTCACTGGACATAGACCGCAGCGTTTGAGTTACAATGGAGGTTTAACCACTTCGTCCTCCACGAGAACTCCTGCCATGTCGCACCCCACCTCAGATCGACCTAACCTCGTCGCTCCACCTGCCACCGCTGACGCGGATCAAGCTGTCTCCAATGCAGCGCATGCGACCGCTTCTACGCGGCGCAAATTTCTGGGAGTCTCTGCCACCGCAACGGCCGCGCTGAGCTCGATGGTTCATACATCGACGGCGCGAGCCGAAGAAACGCGGGAATTGCGCATTGGTGTCGTTGGCTGTGGAGGACGCGGAAGCGGTGCCATCCTCGACTCGTTGAACATCAATGAGAACGTCAAGTTCGTGTCCGTGGCCGATTTGGACGGGGCTAAGTGCGAGAATTTGCGGCGAGCTATGGCCAAGCGCCATGCGGACAAGGTCGACGTGGCCGATGACAAAATGTATACCGGGCTGGACGCTTACAAACACGTCCTAGACGATCCAGAGGTCGATGTAGTCATCCTGACCACCTCCCCAGGATTCCGCCCCTACCACATCACTGATGCCGTGGCTGCGGGTAAGCACGTGTTTGCTGAGAAGCCGACTTGCATCGATGCCGCTGGCTATCACATGTGTTTGAAAGCTCACGAGCAAGCCGAAGCCAACAAAACGGCCATCGTCACCGGAACTCAGTATCGTAGGCAGGTCAATTACATCGGTGCCGTCGAGCAGATTCGTGCGGGTGCGATTGGTGACATTGTCAGTGCGGTTACACGCTACTGCTCCAATGGCATTTGGTACAAGAATCGGGAGCCCGGTATGAGCGATACCGAGTATCAGCTCTACAACTGGATGCACTTCATTTGGCTCAGCGGTGATCAGATCTGCGAACAGGCCGTGCATAACATCGATACCATTAACTGGGTCATGGATTCCGCACCCGTCTCAGCCTACGGCGGTGGGGGTCGCTTCACACGTCCTGAGGACAGCGAGATGTGGGACAGCATGCAGATCGATTACGAGTACCCAGGCAACCGCATCGTCTCTTTCAAGTGCCGTCAGATCCCTGGCACCGAGGCAGACAACGGCAGCGTGATCTATGGTACCCAAGGCATGTGCTACATCGGTGCCGCTAGCAGCGGATCCCACATTACCGACCGCAGCGGCAAAGAGATCTGGAAGATGGAAGGGAGCATCGGTGCCGCCTATCAACAAGAGCACAAGGATTTGATCGATTCGATCCGCGCCGGTCGTCCCATTGTGGAATTGAAACAGACCGCTGAGAGTTCGCTCACAGCAGTCCTGGGACGCTTGGCTGCCTATACGGGCAAGAAGGTCACGTGGGACTTTCTTACCAAAGAATCCAAGCTGGACCTATTCCCCAAGGATTTGAAGATCGACGCCAAGTTGCCACCCCCCGCCTTCGCCATTCCAGGCCAAACGCCATTGGTGTAGCGCGCAGAGAAATGCGAGTGTCGCCGGTGCTATTACCGAGCGAGCGATAGTGGTCGCGAAGGCAAGCTTTAGCAATGAAGTTACCAGTGGTAATGAAATTGCCGGTGCTAAAGAAGTTGCCAGGGGCTGGCGAAATAAGCAACCTTAGACTGCCGCGACTTATCGTAGCAATGGGAGAAGGCCGAGTTGCGGTGAGAGCTTCAACGGTGCCAGCTATTCGCTAGCCGAGGGTGCCCGTCAACATCCTGCGGTTTCATACCGCCAAGTGTTTTTGGCGAGTTGCCGTAGCATCGAAACGAACGGCCGCATAGCGAACTGCAAAACAGTTCGCTATGGGCCTTTCAGTTTGGAGCTAGCCTAGCTGGCTAATCCGTTAGACACACACTCAGTAGCGCGGTCACGCATGTTGCAGCCACTAGTTCGTGGCGCAAGCTGACGCACAAGCGGAATCGGTGCATTGGCCGTCGGTGCAACAATCGCTGTCAGCACAGCACTCGGCGTCGCCACAACCCCCCGCATCGCAGCAGCCCCCATCGCTCGCGCAAACTCCAGCGTCACAGCAGGCTCCAGCGTCACAGCATTTTGCATCGTCACAGCATGTTGCAGTGTCGCAGCATGTTGTATCTCCACAAACGCCCTTAGCGCTTGCACTGGTGCTGGCGGATTGTTCGCAGCAAGCTTGCTTGCTGTCACAGCTCTTGGTAGCTGCGCACTCGTTGGATGCCGCCGCAGCGCTACATCCACAAGCGGTGCACTCGCACTGCTCGCAGGTGCAACCGCCGCCATCGCAACAGTTGCAGCCAACTTCGCACACACCGCAAGCGCAGCTTGTAGCGGCTGGTTGAGCTGTCGTCCAATTGCTAGCTCCAATGCCTACGGCGGACGCCAATACGAGCGCAGCGGCAACCTTCAAAAATACTCCAGACATAAATCATCTCCTGATTCAAACGACTCAATTGTTTATATTGCAGAGCGGCAACATGCCACTCTCACAAGACTTAGAAACTGTCAGAAAGAAGACTACTGAGAAAACCCTCAGCACTAGTCATTCTCAATTCAGCCAGCAGCACAGGAGTGCTCGTCGCTGGTGGGCAGTTGGAGAAAGCAGTCGCACTGGGACATCGCTGCTCAGGGCAAGCGCTGGATTGTCGACCGCAGTGGAGATTGCTGTTGAAACGATTGGGAATGAGACCGTTCGGTAGTCTGTCGTCGCGCTGTCTGCCCGTGGCGAGACAAAATTGGCCAGCAAGTGCGACTGGCATTCGCAGTGCGAGGCGAGAGTAGCCAACTCCGGTGAGCCATTGGCGCTGACAGGTTGGGAACTGGTGATGCAGCGGGGGCAACTGTCGCTGGCTGCTAGCTGCAGTGGCTGTGCACCACCGGTAGAGCTTGCAACAGAGTCGGTCAATGAGCTATTTGCCTGCTTGGCTTGACCGGCAAGATCCGCACAGCAACACGCGCTCCGCGCTAGGCTAGGCCACAACAGCATTGGCAGCAGGGCGAGCGCGCAAGCCCACCCACCGAATCGATGGCCCGAGTTTAATCTGCTATAAGACATGGCTGCACTCATACTGTGGATATTACGTGCTCCGACTAGCGCTGGCAAGGTCGATCCGTTGCCAAATTGCTGCTGTTTAATATCCGCTGCCTGGATGCCAGAACCTGGTCACCTCGCCCACGCTGGACGTTCCCAAAATCACTCCGCGCTGCACTGGCACGCAGTTGCCTGGCCGCCCCTGTCCCAACGTGTAGACTCGTTCACGCGGATGATGCGTCAACGTCTTATACGGTACCAGCGGAATGCTGCCAAAGAAGTGGACCGACGAGAGTAGCGGTTGGGCCACTCGCGCACGGCCAATTCCATAGCGTTCCAAGTTGGGTTGTTCGAAATACAGCGGATGGTGGTAGAACACTGGGCTGACCCAGGTGTATGCGGCAGGCGACCACAAGTAGTCTTCGGCGTCGGCGCGTGGTCCAGGTCGCGCGAGCGCTGCCTGGCCAAGCAAGCCATCGGTGATGTCCAATCTGCTGAACATTTTTTCGGCGCTCTGCAGCGGTCCGATCATCGATTCGGTGTTCAGCAGCGGGGTTTGGTCTTGAGAGGTTTGGTCTTGGGGAGTCTGCTCTTTGTCTGTGAGGCGATTGAACACGGCCGCTCCCAAATCGGGCGCGTATGCTACCACAACGAATGAATCGCTGGGTGAGGCTTGCACTGGGGCACCTGGTCGAGGCACGCTCTGAACTGGCGACGCATTTTGCAGTGGGGTTGGTGCCGCATCCGCCGGAGAAACCAATGCCGGTGATTTCGGAGTGAACCACAGCGGTGCCTGTGCCACAGCGGCCGGCCCTGTGCCGGTGGCGCAAGCCAAGCTGATTAGCCCAGTTAATAAGTGAGTTCGCATCTTGACCGGCTCCCCAATCTATTCCAATTCGTATTCGCTGAATCCGCGTTATCTAACTCTGTGCTCTTCAGATTGTTTTGCGATAGTAGAACTAAGTCCTCGGATTCGGGGCACCTATCACTATGTCGCGACTGACTGGGCTCGCGTCGTAATCGAGTCGCTCGCGCCGCTCGGTGGCATCTAAGAAGGCCTTTCCAGGTGCCATGGCTTCGACCAAGTTGACGTTGCAGTACTCCAACAGAGTCCCCTTTTCAAAGTTGACATTGCGCAGCGCCAATGCGTATTCGACCTCTGCCTGGTGAAATCGCAGTCGAGCATCGAGCAGACGCCGGTGTGTTTCCAACCGCACGTCCAACTCGGCCTTCTCACCTTGATCCCCCTTGGCCTCGATTGCGTTGAGTTGCACGACGATGGCATCGAGTCGCTTGTGCTGCAACTGCATGTTTTCGTAAGCCCGCTTCCCTTCGTTGATGGCGTTGCTGAGCGCAAAGTGAATGTACCGCTCTTGTTCCTTAAGCAACTGCACCTCGCGAGCCAGGCCCAGTCGCGAATGCTGCACGGCGGCATGCGCCCGGCGGAAGCCGACTGGCAAGTTGTACTCCACCCCCACTTGCCACTCCTGGAACTGTCCACCGTAGAGACTGGCGACAGCCGAGTCGGGGCCCAGGAGATCTTCACCGAAGCCTCGATAGCGGTAGCGGCTGATAACGTCCAATTGCGGTTTTAGAAAGTTGCGGTTGGCCACCAATTCGAGCTCGCGCTGTTTGATTGCCCATTTCTGCATGCGAATCTCTGCGCGATTGCGCAGGGCTTCATTCACACTGCTCGACCAATCGTAGACAACAGGTGCGGCAAACGGCGGATCCGTCGGTTTGATCAGACGCCCATCGTTGATTGGTAGTCCGACCACCAGTCGCAAGCGGCGTTCGCTGATTCGCAATCCGCCAGTGCTGCGAAAGGTCCCAGGGCCACTACCGTTGTTAGTGCGGGTGGCGTCGAGCGGACGACCGTTGAGCGAGTCGACAATTTCCGCTTGAAAGCGATACACCTGCTCCTCCGCTTGGGCGATCTTCCCGCGCGAGGTGGCATTCTTGTCTTGCAGATCGAGCGTCTGTTGGGCGATTTCCCGCACGTCGATGCGAGCTTCCAAGTCGCGATAGGAGTAGTACAAGTCCCAATAGGAGTTCTCGACTTCAGCCAGTAGATCGCGGACACCTTTTTCAAAGTCGATCAGGCTTACGTCGGTGCGGACGCGGGCTAGCAGCACACCGTTGAGTTGCCCCGCCACAGCGCCTGGGCCTGCGATGCGATTGAACTGTGTGCCGGCACCTTGCAGCAGAGGTTGTCGCACTTCGGCTTCGACATAGGTTTCCCACGAGTCGAAGGGAAAGCGGTTGGAGAGCTGATTGTTGCGGTCGTAGTTGGTGACATTGCGAAAAGCGAAGAAGCCCCCCGTGGCCGAACGCTTGCTGATGCCCGCTTGAGTCGTATTCAATTCTTGCTTAAAGAGCCCGTTGTTGCCGAAGAACTGATTGTTCAATCCGCGATCATTGCGTTCGAAGTAGTTGTTCACAAAGAAATTGGCATCGAAGGCGCTCAGCGCCGCCTCTTCCCCCAAGCGTGGATCGCTGAAAACCAAGGCGGGATCGAGCATGGTTGTCACCGACTGCGGCGATCGAACCACGGTTCCCCCCAAATCGCGCATGATCTTCGAATTGGTGAGCGCTAGCTGAATGCACTCCTGCAATGTCATCGGCAAAAGATTGCCGCTGGAGAGGGTGCTTTCATCTAGAGCCAACGGCGATACATATTCGACAATGCTCGGCCCAGCACAGGGAACAGCGCAGACTTCGCTGAACTGCAACTGCGCAGGGCCTTCCGTGGGTTGTGTGCCCAGCGGCATGCACGAGTCGTCTTTGCAGAAGTTGAACCGATTGCTGTTCAGCGCGCAGCCACTCGCTAGCAACAACCCCAGTAGCCACAGGTTGCCTGCCGCAATTCGTGGTCGATGGCGCATGCCTTCCCCTCCCGAAACCCGCTTGTGAACGGATCCCACGTACGACAATTAATAGAATCAGACACTCTGGGTTTCGGATATAACGATTGCACCAGTTCAACTTATTATGCGGGAGTTTGCATTTGTTACGAGTATTCCGGTAGCAAGTCTAATTGGGAAAGACAGGTAGCTTCGCGGACGTGCGCAGGTCTAAGTTATTTCCGGTTGTGATTACAATTGAGTTAAAGTATTTGCTCAGTATCGGCTACGACGGTTTTCCTAACCACGACGCTAAACTGTGTATCCACTACACCACACGGACCCCCGCTTTTGATTCGCGCCAGCACCGAACAACTCGATCAAATGCTCGACGAGCTCGAGGATCTGGCTCGCTCAGATGTATCCAGCAGCCAGCTTTTGGCGGTGCTGCTGGAACGGCTGAGGTCGACGATCTCCGCACAGCGGGCTGTCGTGATGTTGCCAGCGGATGGTGATCAGTGGTGGCCACTTGCCAGCAGTGGGCAATCGCCCCACGCAGTCCAAGTCGATCAGGCAATCGCCGCCCAACTTGCTCAGCCTGGGGCCGACAAGCGAGCTTGGGTAGCCGCTAGTCAAGCTGGCGAAGCGTGGTTGGCTGTCCCACTGCGACCCGGAAATTTTGGCAGTGGCTACCTGCTGGTCAGCCACACGGCCGACATTCCGCAACCCGCCGAAGCCGGTTTGGTCGAGCTGCTAGCTGCTTTTGCTGAAGTGATCCAGGTTCGACAACAGCGCGAGCTGGAAGGTTTCATGGAACGGACTTGGGAGCAAGTCCAGGGGCTGTGTCTGCAATTGTCCCAGGCTGCAAGCCAAGAACAAGCAGCAGCCTGGCTGGTGAATGGCCTTGCGCGCAGCTTAGATGCGGCACGCGTCTCAGTGCTCAGCAGTGCCCACCGGGCCACACCACATGTGCAGGCGGTCAGCGGGATCCCCAAATTCAATGCATCAGCGGGGGCTATTCAAGGATTGCAAGCGATCGCCGCGGAGTTGCAACGCACTGAGAAGCCCCTGCTGCGTCAGCAAGCTAGCCAGCCGACGGAGGAGCATATACCGCTGGCCGTAAATGAAGCGCTAGTAGTAAGTGAAACGCTGCCGACGAGTGAAACGCTGCCAGCCATCGGCGCCGACGGCTGTTTTGCCAATCTGCTCGGCCTACGACTGGCGGCCCACTCGACGGTCGGCTCAACACCCAGTGCAACAACAACGCATGGTTCAAGAGCCCCGGTCAACTGGCTGATCATCGAATATCAAACCCATGCCGACATGATTCGCAGCCTGGCGCGCCTGCCGCACGTGCTGCCGGCTGTGGCCGTAGCCTGG